>CAMCFL010000014.1 GCA_945873715.1 Akkermansia muciniphila | reverse complement strand
CCAGTATTGGCACGTGCTGCTGGAGCGGCGGTGGTTGATCGTCTTTGTGGTCATCACCTGCCTGACGGCAGGATTCATTTACGGGTTTCGTGCCACTCCCATTTTCGAGGCGAGTGCGCGGCTTCAGATCGATCCCGAAAGTGCGGGGGTGCTGAGCATGCGGGAAGGCATCTCCATCGGGTCCAAGGATCAGGAATACCTCCAGACCCAGTATCGCAATCTTCAGTCCCGAACCCTGATCGAGAAGGTGATTCAGAAGCTGAAGCTGGATGAGGATCCTCGCTACAAGACCGCTCTCGACCGGCCGACCGCCGTCAACAACGACATCACCGTCGCCCCGATCCGACTCACCCGGATCGTGGAGATCAAGGTGCGCCATCCGGTCGCCTCCCGGGCCCGGGACATCGCCAACACCCTGCTCGATGTCTTTATCGTCGATAACCAGGACCAGAAGTCATTCCGCGCGCGTTCCGGCTTGAGGCTCCTGAAGCAGGAGCAATCGATTCAGGAAAGGGAACTGACCTTGGCCATCCAATCCCTTCAGGACTATCGCGCGAAGTTCGGGGCCGTTTCGCTCGATCAGGACGTCAATGTCGTTTACAGCGGTTATCGCGAGGCGAAGCAGGCGTATGAACTCCAGCGCCTGCGGTCCGAGAACAGTTTCCGCTTGGCCGACGAGGCCCAACGGTGGAAGCAGGCGTCGAAGGACATCGCGGATTTTCCCGAGGTCGCCAAGGATCCTTTGGTCTCGCAGGCCAAGACGGCACTGGGAGCCAACCTCTCCCAGCTTTCGTCGATCACCAACCGCTATGGACCCAAGCACCCGCAGTACAAAGGACTCGCCAGCGCTGTGGCAACAGACCGTCAAAAGCTGGAGGCCGAGGCTCTGCGCGCCTTCAATTCCATGCAGGCATCGGTCGATCTCGAGAAGGCCAACCTCGAGGGCTCTCTCAAGAAGTTCAAGGAAGCGGAGGCGGAGGTCACCCGGTTGAATGAGCTCAAGGTGAATTACGATGTGCTTAACCGGAAAAAGGAGCGGGCCGAGGCCATGTTCCAGCTCATCATCGCCAAGACCAAAGAGTACGACCTCAGTTCCAAGGACGTTTTGCAGAACATGCGTATCACCGATCAGGCCGATGTCCCTGCCCGGCCGGTCAAGCCGAACAAGCCGCTGATCGTCGTCGGCTCCCTGATCGGCGGGCTTCTGGCAGGCCTTGCGCTCGCATTCTTCATCAATTTCCTCGACGACTCGGTCAAGAGTCAGGAGGACGTGGAGACGTACCTGGGGCTCCCATTCCTGGGGTACATCCCCAATATCAAATCCCACTCGGTGGTGGAGCGCGACCTTCAAGCGCACCGGCATCCAACGTCGGGCGCTGCCGAAGGCTTCAGAACCCTCCGCGCCGCCGTCTCACTGGCCCGCAACGCAGAGCGCCTTCGCAACATCGGCGTATCTTCCACGATCCCCTCCGAAGGAAAATCACTCGTGGCGTCCAACTTCGCCATCGTCACGGCCCAGACGGGACTTCGCACGCTGCTCGTGGACGCTGATCTTCGGCGTCCGTCTGTTCACAAGGCGTTTCAGTTGACCGGACCCATCGGGCTGAGTGCCTACCTCTCTGAGCGGGTGCACTCGATCGACGAGATTGTCCACACGACCGAAGTACCCAATCTGGATGTCGTCTGCTGCGGTTCACTGCCGAGCAATCCGTCGGAGTTGATTTCGTCCAAGCGCATGCTGCAGTTCCTGGAAGAGGTTTCTTCCCGGTATGATCGGGTGATCCTGGATTGCCCGCCGGTGTCCGCGGTGGCAGATCCGCTGGTCGTGGGCGCGATGTGCGACGGGATGATCTTCGTCACCAAGTTCAACAAGATCCGCCGAGAGCACGCCCGGCGGTCGGTCCAACGCATCACCGATGCGGGAATCCATGTCATTGGCCAAGTACTGAACGACATCGATTTCGAGGGCCGGGACTCATACTACTACAGCTACCACTACTACCAGAATCGGTACTACGCGTCTCACTACCGCACCCATACGTCGTCAGATACCACCAAGACGACCAAGCCGGCGGAGTCGGCCAAGGGCTGACCCGTACTCTTGTACCATCGGTCCCGAAGCAGCCGGTGACGGATGTCCAGACTGAGAAAAAAAAAGAACAAGAGCCCCGAGGCAACTCGGGGCTCTTGCACTTTTCGCCTCCAGCCCGTCGGCGGCCTTGCGCGGAGGGACCCCTAGCCGGAGGAATTTCCGAAGAGGTCGAGCTGGTGGGACGGGGCCAAGGTTCGCAGGCGATCCCGATCCGAACGCCGCCGCACCGGCTTCTCGACGGAACTGGCGGAGCTGGGCACGCCGGCGTCGGCGGGGCCCACCGCCTGTTGAAGGTTGAGCTCGGCCTCTTCGAGGATCCGGAGGATCTCTTTGGACCGATCAATGACGCTTTTCGGGACGCCGGCCAAGCGGGCCACCTGAATGCCGTAGCTTTTGTCTGTCCCGCCCGGAACAACCTTCCTGAGGAAGATGATCTGGTCGTTGTACTCGCGGACCGCTACGTGAAAGTTCCGGGTTCTCCCAAGCCGGACCGGGGAATGGGAGCTCGCGTCAGACGGATTGAGTCCCAACTCGGTCAGCTCATGGTAGTGCGTCGCAAACAGGGTTTTTGCCCCCACGTGGTGATGCAGGTGCTCCACAATGCTCCAGGCCAGGCTGAGTCCGTCAAAGGTGCTCGTTCCTCTCCCGATCTCATCGAGGATGACCAGCGATCGGCGCGAGGCGTTGTTGAGGATGTTGGCGGTTTCATTCATTTCCACCATGAAGGTGCTCTGGCCCCGAGCCAGATCATCCGCCGCCCCGATCCGGGTGAAGATTCGGTCGACCAGATCAACCCGAGCCCTCTTGGCGGGGAGATACGCACCGATATGTGCCAAAAGGGTCAGAAGCGCCACTTGTCGGATGTAGGTACTTTTCCCGGCCATGTTGGGCCCGGTAATCAGCATGATCTGGCGCTCGGTTAGGTCGAGTCCGGTGTCGTTTGGAACAAATCGATCTCCCGCCAGTGCCTGCTCCAGCACCGGGTGTCGCCCATCCTCAAGGATCAATTGACCTTCATCTCGGATCTCCGGACGACAGTGTCCGTAAGTCTTCGCGACTTCAGCGAAGGCGGTGAGGACATCCAGCTGCGACCCGGCCGCAGCTGTCTCCTGACACGATATCAGGTTCGCAAGGACCTCTTCCCGTAGATGTTGAAAGAGTTGGTACTCCAATTTTGCTGCTCGTTCCTGAGCCCCGAGGATCTTTTGCTCCATCGCCTTCAGCTCGGGAGTGATGAATCGCTCCCCGTTGGCCACGGTCTGTTTGCGGATGTACTCGGGCGGAACCTTCGAGAGCTGAGCCTTGGTGACTTCGAGGTAGTAACCAAAGACCGAATTGAACCCGATCTTGAGGTTCGGAATGCCGCTCCGGATCGACTCATCCTGTTGGAGCTGAGCAAGCCAGTCCTTTCCTCCCTTGGACGCCCGCCTCAATTCGTCTAGGTCCTCGTTGAATCCGTCCCGAATCAATCCGCCCTCCTTCACCCCCAGGGGCGGGTCGTCAACGATCGAGCGTTCCAACAATTCCACCAACACTGGAAGCGACTGAAGCTGGGCAGCCAATCGGGACAGCAGGGATGAAGTTTCATCTCTTCCTTCACCCTCCCTCCGACTTCCGACCAACTCGACGATTGCCCGGATGCCTGGGACCTGGCGGAGCGCGAGTCGAAGAGCTACCAGATCCCGCCCGTTCCCGGAGGAAAGGCTCAATCGACCCAGCGTTCGTTCCAGATCCCGTACTTCCCGGAGACCCGCACGGAATTCCGTCAGGCCAGAACCGGACCTCATCCAAGCCTCAACGGCCTCCTGCCTTTCCACGATCGCCGCGACGGAAGACAAAGGTTGTGTCAGCCAGTCACGCAGCCGTCGAGCGCCCATCGGCGTCACGGTATGATTCATTGCCCCCAGCAGCGTTGTTTTGCGACTCCCCTCCGAATGAAGCGGTTCCAAAATCTCTAGATTGCGGATGGAGGTCGCATCCAGGATTAGAAAGTCGGACACCGTGTACGAGGTCATCCGGGTGAGGTGGGTCAGATCCCGGCGGAGGTGCTGGCCCAGATAGTGGAGGACAGCCCCTGCCGCGGCGACCGCTGCGGCTTTTCCCCGCAAACCGTAGCCATCCAGCGACGCGACCTTGAAGTGCTCCTGAAGCGTGTGGACGGCCGTCTCCGGCAGGAAGGTCCAGTCGTCGTAGCCGATGAGAATCCCCCCACTGGAGAGCCTCCCCGGTGTTCCCCGAACCGGCGTCGATTCCTGCCTGTCCGAACCATTCTCGAGCAATTCCAACAACACCGATGATCCCGCTGGCAGGATCAGCTCAGCCGGACGGAGCCGATCCAGTTCAGCAAGAAGTGCCCGCCCCTCGGGTAGCTCGGTGACACGGAAGTCCCCGGTGGTCAAATCCACCACGGCCAATCCGTACTCGCTCCCGATTCTGGCCACACCCGCCAGGAAGTTGTTCCGGTCTGCGCTCAACAGTCGGTCATCAAAATGGGTCCCGGGCGAAAGGATGGCGGTCACATCCCTTTGCACCAACTTGCCCGGCTTGGCTTCTTCCGTCTGGTCGCAGACGGCGACCTTTCGCCCTGCCCGGAGGATTCGCGCGATGTAGCCGTTTGCGGCGTGGTAGGGAATTCCACACATCGGAATCCCCCCTCGCTGGGTGAGCGATACGTTCAGCAACTGCGCTCCCACTTGGGCGTCCTCAAAGAACATCTCGTAGAAATCACCCAGCCTGAACAACAGCAGGGCATCCTTCGGCAGCTCGGCTTTGATTCGCCGGTACTGCGCCATCATCGGCGTGAGTGTGACTTCGTGTCCTCCCATGTGCTGTTAGTAGCCTAGGCTTCAGCGCCGCCGTCGCCCAGCTTGGCGCTGGAAAGACCAAAACTTTTTCCAAACTCTCACTGGCCAAGCGTACGGCATTACATTACAAGATCCCTGCCCAAGGAGTCCGAAAATTTCATGAATCCAGGATTGTCCGACGCGATGCCCCCTCTTGCATCCCCATTCGCGACGACGCACTGGAGCGTCGTTATCTGTGCCGGTGGATCCGGTACGCCTGAAGCCGAAGCGGCCCTAGAGAAACTGTGTCGCGCCTACTGGCCGCCACTCTACGCCTACGTTCGCCGGACGGGGCAACAGCCAGCCGACGCTCAGGATCTGACTCAGGCATTCTTCGAGCGACTGTTGGCAAACGGACGTTTCGGAAGTGCCGATCAATCGCGGGGGCGCTTCCGTACGTTCCTTTTGTCCAGTCTGAAGAATTTCTTGGTCAACGAGTGGCGGCGCAACAACCGGATGAAGCGAGGATCTGGCTCCGCAAATCTGTCCTTCGACTGTGCACCCGAAGAGCAACTCTTCGCGCGCGAGCCAGCCACCCAAGAGTCTCCGGATGTATTGTTCGAGCGACGCTGGGCAACCCGCTTGCTCGAGAAGGCCGTGGACGCCGTTCGTAACGACTACCTTCGAGCCCGACAGATTGAATTGTTCGAAGCCGTCATCCCTGCGGTCTGGGGAGATTCCGACGCAGAATCCTACGGTCAAATCGCCGCGTCCCTCGGTACGACCGAGGGCGCCATCAAGGTCGCAGCGTTCCGCATCCGACAGCGCTTCCGCGAGAGGATCCGCGATACGGTAGCCTCCACCCTTCCGGATCCGTCCGATGAGGCGGAAGTGGATGCCGAGATCTTGCATCTCCAGAATGTATTGAGGGTGAAAGTTCCCAGCGCTGACTGACTCCATCAGGGCGGTTCCGCTTTCAACGGGATCTGTTACCCCATGACCCCTCCAATAATGAGCTCCACACCCCAATGTACCTGTGCTCGTTGTGGTAACCCCCGAACAGGGCCCAGCCCGCTTGGTCTCGGAGGGCTGTGTCCAGCCTGTCTCTTCGCGGTTGCTGGCGAGAGTCCCCGACTGTCGACGCCCATGCGACGGGATTTTCAGCCACCCCGACGACTCGGTGACTACGACCTCATCCATGAGATTGCCCGTGGTGGAATGGGCATCGTCTGGCTCGCCACCCAACGTTCACTTGGGCGACAAGTAGCGATCAAGCTTCTGCCTCCCGGGCTTGCATCCGATCCGGTCCGCCTGGCGCGATTCCGCGCCGAGGCCAACCTCGCGTCACGCCTTCGGCATCCCCAGATCATCGGAGTCCACGAAGTGGGTGATCAGGAGGGGATTCCCTTCTTCTCGATGGACTATATCGCAGGCCAGGATCTCGGTACCCTTGCCCGGGACCGCCCGATGTCTCCCCACGCCGCCGCCGCGCTGGTGCGATCCGCGGCCCTCGCGATCCATCACGCCCATGACCAAGGCGTACTCCATCGGGATCTGAAGCCATCCAACATCCTGCTGGCGGATTCGGGTGAGTCATATGTCACCGACTTCGGTCTCGCCAAGCTGCTCGACCCAGAGGATGACCTGACCCTTACCGGTGAGATTCTTGGATCACCCTGCTTCATGGCACCGGAGCAGGTGGCCGGTCGTCGAAGGACCGCAGGGATCCGAAGCGATGTTTACGGCCTCGGTGGTGTGCTCTTTTATGCGCTCACAGGGCGTCCACCGTTCTCAGGGGATTCGATATCGGCGACGCTTCAGCAGGTGATCAATTCAAGGCCCGTTGCTCCGAGTTCCCTGAATCCGGACGTCTCGGATGGCCTCGATCAGATCGTCCAGAAGTGTCTGGCCAAGAATCCCGGCGATCGATTTGCGACCACTGGGCAACTGGCTGCCGAGCTTGAGCGAGCGTTGAGAGGCCAACCGTTGGTCACACGACCGCTTGGATCGCTCCAACTGTCATGGCGTTGGGCGCTCAGGGAGCCTGGCATGGCGATCCTTGGTTCCCTTTCTCTCCTCCTGTCCGGAGCACTGCTGGTGGGCTGGGTTTTGGCAGCCAATCATCGGGAGGACGCGATTCGGGAAGCGAAGCTCCGGCGCGATGAACTTCAGACCAGCCGCTACATCGCGGACGTGAGTTTGGCGAGCAAGGCCCTCGCTGAAGGTGACAGTCGAACAGCGAGCAGGCTTCTGGACGGTCTGACGCCCGCCAATGACACCGAAGATCGGCGAGGGTTCGAATGGCACCTCCTGCGCCGACGTTCCACGGGTTCCGGAGGAATCATCAGCTGGCAGGGAGCCGATCCGGTGCTGGATGCGGCTCCATCACCCACCCGTACTCACCTGCTGGTAGTCACAGAAAACAAGCTCCGCGTCGTCCCGATCGCCGGAGGGCTTGTCGTGAGTGAGTACCCGCTCGGTCGGACCATCGGGCGGCGCCATGTTGAACCGGATCCACTCACGGGAGATGCTTGGATCGGTGATGATCAGGGACTAGCCCGGGTGAGCCTCACCTCCGGGCACATCGAACGGATCTGGCCAGAGCCGGTTCTCCACCTGGCTGTGGACGCCGATGGGTCCCGTATTGCTGCTGCGATATCGATGCAGGGCGGTTCAAACGAGGTTCGCGTTCTGGAGTGGCCAAGCCGGAAAGTGGTCAGGGTTGAGGGTGGCTCAGGGGAAAACGGCATCCATTGGTCCTCAACCCACTTGCTTCGTGGGCTGGGGGCTTTCGCCACGGCATGGGAATGGGGCGAGTCGGGTCGGCCAAAGTGTGCGAGAACCGTGATTTCGCCATCAGGCGCGGCTCCCTGCATCGCGAGTGCCACCTCCCATGATCAAAACCGACTGGCCACGGTCGACGCCAACGGTCTCCTGCGGATCCGTAATGTCCGATCGGGCCGGATCGAGAGGGAAGAGCAACTTCAAAACTGGCGGGGAACTCAGCTCTACATGAGTCCGGACGGGCTTCGCTTGGCGACGGTCGACCGCGGTGGTCAGCGATTGGTGCTAAGGGAGGCCCCCGAATGGTCGGTTCTTTCAAGCCTTCAGGGGCATACTGACCATGTCGAAATGGTCCGCTTCCTAGAGGCAGACCAAGGTTTGCTGACCGCCTCCCGTGATGGAACGGTTCGCAGGTGGGCGTGGGAGGGAACTCAGGTCCTTCCCGAGTGGAGGGACTATCCGGCAGAAGCCGCGCCCTCTCACTTGGTGTACTCTCCGGACGGACGCTGGGTCTCGGTGACGTTCAATCAGGGAGGAATCGCTTCTTCCCAAGTGTGGCTGACTTCAGATCCCAAGGCCGTTCCAATCCACATACCGGGGCGGACCACGAGGTTCGCTCCGAATGGGAGCTTCACCCTTCAGTGGTTTGCAGACGGTCACATGGAGGTCTGGGATTTCGGCCTCGAGAAAGCCATTGGGAAATTTCGGTTGAATCCCTCGTCCGGCAAGGTACCTGACCAAATGGCTGAGGACGGGAGCTATTTTGCCTCGCTGGGCACGGACTTGAAGCTCCGGGTGGTTCACGCTCCCAATGCACGCGAACTTTCCGGTCCGGTTGCCAATGTTCGATCTTTCGAGATCTCGCCGGATGGTCGTTGGATCCTATTCGCCACCGCCGCGGGGGCAGGCCTCTTCGAGCCCGGACAAAGGGATCAGCGCCTCATCGCCATGGGCAAGCCCACGAGTCACGCATTTTCGGGCGATTCGCGGTTCGTCAGCGTCGGGTTCTCAACGGGGCGGATGGTCGTACACGATCTGATCCAACGCACCAATGTGGCCGACTTGAACGCCCAACCGAGGCCCATCTCGGCGATGGCCTTTCTGGCAGACAATCGGTCGCTGATCACTGGCGCAGATGATGGAAGGATCCGGTTCTGGAATGTCCCAACGTGGAGGGAGGTCGCACAAATCGACTTGGACTTCCCGATCACCGCACTGGTTTCTCAACCCGGCCACCACGCCTTCGTCGCGGTTTCCAGTCACCGGATCCAGTCGCTGAGTCTGGGTTCAATCCCGACCGAACCAATCTATTGGAGACTTGAAGGCGGGTTTTGGGAGGACCCCTCCGCCTATGCAAGGCGTCTCGCCGAATCACCCATCCGACCGGGGCGCTCCGCATCTTTCCTCAACCGTTGATCGCCGATCTGCCAGGCATGATGCCATCCTAGGGCGCGTCACTGTCATCCCTTGCGGCATCGTTCAACGAAGCGCTCGGTCCGCTCCATGGCGATTTGGATCCGGTCAAATGCAGTGGCAAAGCACATGCGCAGGAATCCCTCGCCGCTGGCTCCGAAGGCACCTCCCGGAACCGCCGCTACCTTTTCTTCCTGGAGGAGCCGGAGGGCAAAGTCCTTTGAACCAAGGCCCGTGCTGCGGATGTCTGGAAATGCATAAAAGGAACCCCGCGGGAGATGACATGGAAGGCCCATTTCGTTCAGCGCCCTGACAATGAAGTTGCGCCTCAGCTTGTACTGGTCACGCATCTCGACTGCCGCTGCTTCGCCGTGCTCAAGCGCCTCAATGGCTGCCTCCTGTGCAATGATGCTCGCACACATGATAGAGTACTGGTGAACCTTCATCATGGCCTCAATCAGCTCGGTTGGACCGCACGCGTATCCAATCCGGAAGCCAGTCATGGCAAAAGCCTTGGAGAAGCCGTGCAGGAAAATCGTTCGTTCTGCCATGCCTGGCAGGCTGGCAATCGAAACATGTTCTCCCTCGAAGGTGAGCTCGGAATAGATCTCGTCGGTGAGGACGAGCAGGTCGTGTTTCCGAACTACTGTGGCCACGTCCTCCAGCTGAGCCCGCGTCATCGTGCCCCCGGTTGGGTTGGTCGGGAACGAGAGCATCAGAACCTTGGAGCGTGGCGTGATCGCTGCCTCCAAGGCCTTGGCGGTAACCGCAAACCCATCCTCCGCCCGGCACGCAACCGGTACCGGCTTGGCGTGCGCCAGGACGACGGAGGGCGCGTAACTCACGTAGCAGGGTTCGTGGTAGATGACTTCGTCGCCGGGATTAAGGACCGCCCTCAGGGCGAGATCCAGCGCTTCGGAAACGCCAACGGCAACCAGCACCTGACTGCTTGGATTGTATCGAACGCCAAATCTGCCCTCGACGTAGGTCGAAATCGCCTCGCGCAGTCGAAGGAGGCCAAGATTGGCGGTGTACTGCGTTCGGCCCCGCTCAAGCGCGTAGATGGCTGCTTCCCGGATGTGCCAAGGGGTTACGAAGTCCGGCTCGCCAACGCCAAGGGAAATGGCGTCCGGCATCTTCTGGACGATGTCGAAGAAGTCGCGAATCCCCGATCGGGGAATGCCAGACACATGTTCAGCGACGAAATTTCGGGTGGTGATGGACATGGCTTTGACCAAAGACAACTGAGGATGAAACCGAAGGCGAACAGGCCGGCAGGCCAAGAAGGCCAGGAACCTTCTGGAGGTGGGCTTTTACGCGGCCGTCAGGCTCGGTCGGCCTCCGATGAACCCGCGGTGGGGAACCTCAAGATGGCTCGGGGAGCCTGCTTGCAGGCACCGAGCTTCAAAAGGTTGATCATAGGCGAGTTCATCGCAGAACCCTGAACCGCTTTCCACCCTCAGAGTCAAGTCTCGCCTTGAGCCTGCCAACGCTGGAACTTTCCTCCGCCAAGGGGTATTCACTCACTCAGGACATGCCCCAGTTTCTTTACAAGGCGCGACGAAGATCCGGTGAAGCGGTCGAGGGGGTACTTGATGTCCCTGATCGAGCTGTTGCCCTCGGGCAACTGCAACGGCTGGGGCTCTTCCCTGTGGCGGTGACGCAGGCCAAGACCGGAAAGACCGTCGCCGAGCCCCGACAAGCAAGCTCCGGGAGCTCATTCTTCCCCGCTTCGCTCAGGGCTGCTTTGACACGCAAGCGCCGACCCAAACTTCAGGAGTTGGCCACATACACCCAGCAATTGGCCAATCTGCTCAAGGCCGGCATGCCGCTGACCATGGCGCTCCATTCCATGGGAAGTTTGACGGCGAAGGGTATCCCCGGGACCGTTTCCCATCAGCTGAAGCAGGATGTCATTGAGGGACACAGTCTCTCTGATGCCATGGCGAGGCAGTCCGGCATCTTCCCAGACCTGGTCATCAACATGGTGCGCGCAGGCGAGCAATCGGGAGCCCTGGAAGAGGTCTTGCGCCGACTGGCCCTCCATTTCGAGCGCTTCGCCGAAGTCCAGACCAAGTTCAAATCGGCAATGATCTACCCGCTGTTCGTCTGCTTCTTTGGACTCGTTCTGATCATCTTCTTCACCGCAGTCATGCTCCCGAAGTTCACCGAGTTCTTCGAGACGATGCAGCTCAAGGATGGTCTTCCACTCGCGACGCGGATCGTGATTCAGGTAAGCGACTTCATGAAACTGTATGGCTGGTGGTTGATCCCACTGGTTGGCTTCATGTCGTACCTCATTCTCAAACGCTACGGGGCGACTCCTGACGGACGGCGCCGGCTCGACTTGATCCAGTTGAAGCTACCGATCTTCGGGCATGTCACCCGACTCAATCTTTTCGCCCAATTTGCCAGAATTCTATCGACGCTCCTCGGCAACGGCGTGCCCGTCCTTCAAGCCCTGAGGATCACCGAGCAGATCATGCCCAACGCGGTGATCCGGGATGCGCTCGCCGCCACACGTGAGGCGGTGACCGATGGCAAAACCCTCGCTCAGCCTCTTGCTCGTAGCGGGGTTTTTCCCCAACTCATGATCGACTTGATCCGAATCGGTGAGGAAACCGGTGACGTGCCCGCGGCACTCATGAACGTTGCCGAAACCTACGAAGCCGACCTGAACGTTGCGCTCCGGGCCGTGATGAATCTTATTGAACCAGCGCTGATTGTCGGCCTGGCGGTGGTTATTGGGGGCCTGCTCGTCGGCGTGATGCAGGCCATGTTTGCCATCACTCAAAGCATTTCGACCCGGTGAAGTTCTCGGCACTCGAGCAGGGCTGCATTCAGCCAACGATGGGCTCACGACCCTGGGGTAGGCCGCGCTGTGGCTTCACTCTCATCGAACTGCTTGTGGCGATTGCCATCGGCTTGATCATCCTTGGCTTGGCAGTGCCCGTTCTCCGCGAAATCCGTCGCCCACCACTGACTCAGGCCACGAAGGACTTTTTGGATGCCTGCAGTCATGCTCGCAACCGCGCCATCATGGAGGGTGTCCCTACCCAGTTGGTCATCCGGGAGGCCGGAGCCGAGATTTCTGTAGAGGCGGCTCCCTACGGAGTCGTTGGAGCGACCAACGGCGTTTCCCCGGAAGCCTTTGTCTCAGACTCGGGCCAAGCAGGGGCCGCGCCGTCCTTCGTCCGTCGGATGGATGATCCCGACGTCGCGTTTGAGGCAATCGTGGTCAACCAGCGATCCTTCATGGAAGCGCCAGCCACTGCAGTCCGCTTCTTCCCAAATGGAACCGCCGACGAGTTCGATGCGGTCTTGAGTTGGAGGCGATCCGAAGCCCGTCGTCTGACAATCGAGGCGATGACCGGCCTGGCTCAGGCCGCTGAAGCAAAATGAGACTATTCGAGCAATCCGCCACGATCCGATCGCGAGCCTTCACCCTTCTGGAGGTCGCTGTAGCGTCCGCCGTGCTTGCGGTAGCTCTCTTTGCCATCCTAACGCTGTGCTCCACCAACATGCGCACTGCTCGGTCTCTCGGGCGGGTACACGTGGATGCATCCAGCCTTGCCGCTCAACTCAGTCTGACCAATCGCCTGGAGATCGGTGAAACCAGCGACTCATTCGGAGATCAGTATCCAGGCTATTCGTGGAACCGTCGGATCACCGAGTACAAGGTCAATGATTCTGAGTCCACCGGACTGTTTCTGGTGGAATTCGAGGTCTCCGGAGGAGGAGGTCCACGCCCAGACCACGCGCGGATGCAAATCCTGCTCTATCGTCCTGATTCCGTCCGCCGATCAGGCCGATGAAGTTAACCGTAACAGACCATCGGAGAGCTTCCGCCTTCACTTTGCTGGAGGTTATTGTGGCGCTGACCATTTTCGCGCTGGTCCTCAGCCTGCTTTACGGCACATGGAAGATTCTGGTTCAAAGCAATATTGCCGGCTTGCGACTCGCTGCGAATGCCCACCGTTCAAGAATGACCGTTCAAACGGTGGAGGAGGCCCTGAATTCGGCCGTGTTCTTCAACGCCAACGCCAAACACTATGCGTTCTTGGCCGAGGGAGGGGATGTCCATTCGCAGCTATCCTTCGTCGCCCATCTCGGCCCGTCTTTTCCAGGATCCGGTCGATTTGACGGTGAGCGGGTTCGTCGTGTCACCTTTGCCGTTGAACCAGACTCTAATGGATCGACCAGCCTGATCCTATACCAGAACTCGCTGCTCGATCAGGTCGCTGACACGGTCGATGCGTATCCGATCTTGCTGGCGCGTGATATCGCTCTCTTCGAGATCAGCTATTGGGATACGCGTCGAGGAGAGTTCAGCCAAGAGTGGCTACAGACCAACACGCTTCCTGCCCTCATCCGGGTGAGCATTGGATTCGGAGCGACCACACGCTTCACAAAGGCACCTGGCGAGCTGATTACCCGGTACATCCGTATTCCAAGTGCCGGGGTCGCAGGCGAGGCCCAAACAGGTACTCCGATTGCAGCCCCGCCCCCACGATGATCTCCGCACATCGAACTCATCCAACTGCAACAGACCGGGGTGCGGCCCTCGTCATTGTCATGATTCTTGTCCTCGCCATGGCGGTCATGGCGGGGGCCTTCGCTTACTCAATGAAGGTAGAGACGCGGCTCGCCATCAATACGCAGTCCACTCCCGAACTCGAATGGTACGGTCGATCGGGTGTCGAGATCGCCCGGTGGATCCTTGAGGCGCAACGCAGGATTCCGGGAGAAGGAAGCTATGACGGTCTTAATCAATTCTGGGCTGGCGGGCCGGGCGCGATGGATGCCACCGACAATCCATTTGCAGGGATGGATCTCCAGTTCGTTCCAATCGGTGAGGGAAGCATTTCTGTCCAGATCACCGATCTGGAACGGCGGATCAACCTCAACACGGCAACTGAACCACTCCTTGAATTGGCCCTCCAAGTGATCGGTGCTGGAGCCGGTGACGCCGCTCTAATAGCCTCATCCATCGCTGACTGGAGAGACCGGGATGATCTGGATCACCCTAAAGGCGGCGCGGAAAAGGCCTATTATGCAGGCCTAACTCCTCCCTATGTCCCCAAGGACGGACCATTCGACGATGTCAGCGAACTCCTGCGGGTTCGTGGCGTCTACCCATCATTGTACTGGGGCAACCGTCTGAACG
Source organism: Akkermansia muciniphila (assembly GCA_945873715.1). Lineage (GTDB taxonomy): Bacteria > Verrucomicrobiota > Verrucomicrobiia > Limisphaerales > UBA9464 > UBA6176. Next base: position 2,154 of record CAMCFL010000014.1, on the reverse strand, counting down.
CACCAAGCCCAATCGCCCGAGATCGCAGACAGCCCATCACCCTGATTGAGGCCGATCAGACTGGAGCAGGCCTTGTTGACATCTTTACTTCTATCTCTGCCAATCGGGTCAACGTCAACACAGCCACTCTGGCTGTTCTCCGCGTCCTTTTGGGCGGTGATGAGAGTCTCGCACGACAAGTTTTGCAGAGAAGAGCGGGACCAGACGGTCAGGACGGCACCGAGGATGATCAACCGTTTCGAAGCGCTGCAGAAATTCCATCCGGTGGAATCAGTCCCGTGAGCCTTTTCACGACGCAGAGCGCGACTTTCGAGGTCCGAGTCGAGGCACGCATAGGCAGTGCAAGAAAGGCCTTCGTCGGAATCGTCCGTCGTGGCGCTGGGAGAGAAGGCCAAGTAATGCTCTTCCATCCCGAGTAGCGCGACACTTGCTACGAGCGGTAGCATCGCCCGTGAACCGTGCCGATTCCGAGAAATCTGTCCGGCCCCTCACAACTCGGACCCTTGGAATTTGGAAAGCCTCGCAGAACTGTCGTTTCATGGCCGAGGGTCAGTTCTCGATCTGAGTTCAGGGTTTCGGGGCTGGCAGGGCGTCCTTCCAAGCGCGGGGTTACTTCGCCGTCGCCAGACACGGCTGCACTATCACCGGCGCTGCTCCGCGTCCCTTCGGCGAGCGTGCGGGACGAATTGGCGGCGGCTCGTGCATGCTGACGGACGATGACGCCGCAGACGAAGTTCTCCCCGACGGACCTGCTGATCCTGCCACGACAGCTCGCCGGATGGCGCTGAGCCCAGTCCGGCCGGCTTGGCCCCGCAGCCGGGTCTAGGACGCGGCCGCCCCCCCATCGACATCGCCCATCCTCGGTTGCCCGCACTCTCGGGTTGAGCTAACCGAAGCTTCGCGAGTGGATGAGCCACTCGCAGCCTGAATCCCTTGTCGGTTTCAGCCGGAATGATTCAGTTGAGGCTTAGTTTCTGATGCCTCCGGGTGGAATTTCCTCTGGGTCGCATTCGCTCATGCCGATAGCGATCCAACTGCATTGCAGTTCGGGTGGGACATCAGTTTGCCTAGTATATCCATCCACCAAGTCCGCTCCTCCTTCCCCCGAACGGCCAGTTTGATCGTCGCCTTGCCCTGGGCGCGGCTCCATACCGCTGCCCTCGTGAACAGTCGCCATCGCAGCGTCTGCACCTGCACATGGCCTTCCTTGCCGAGTCGCCTCTGTAGCAGCACGCAAAGGTTGTAGGCCGTAATCGCCATTTGATGCAGGCCCTCCGTGGCCCAAAATCCCCTGCACGCCAACCGCTTTACCCCGAACTGCTATCCAAGCTCCCTAATCCGGTTCTCGATGTCCGCACGACCGTTATTGCGGCGCCACACCGCCAGTGCTCCCATGTTCCTCGGCAGATTCGTCACCAGCGCCTGAAACCGGTACCCGGGCACATCCAGCAGCCTCTTTCCACCAGCCTCAGGGCGCCGTGCGATCCGCTGTCGCAGCACGATGATCCGCCGCCCGACCTGCTCCGCTTCCAACTCCTGCACCTCCATCCCCTCCATGTCCGTTTTCTCCCAAGCCGCGTCCTGTGGACGCTCCTTGGACTCCTTGCTTTGCATAAAAACAAGTCCGCCAGACGGTACACTTCCCTTTTCAACTGGATCGTTCCGGCTTAGCGCAAGTGGGCACGTACGGGTGGAGCACCGGGCGTTGAATGCTCTCCCGACCGATGGAATGGAGATAGATCTCCCCTTTGCACGGAGCGTGGCGGTGGTACCTAGCGAAAGAACGATCAAGAAGTCGGGCGGCACCAAGCAGGAAACCCGGTACTAACGCAGCAGCCTCGACGCCAGAGAACTGGCCTCCAGCAGTGGCAGGACTCGGCTCGGGGTCACTGGGCGGGGGTTGAGAATCCCAAACATCGGAGACGCGACGCACGATCTGGGTAGGACCAAACCCGGAGCCGAAACCCACGACTGCTAGCCAACCTCTCGCTCATCCGGGGCGATCTGTGTCAGCGGTCAGGTCAAAGTGTACCACCTCGGGTCAGGTTAAACTGTACCACCCCCGGCTGGGTTTGGTTATCGGTTTTCGGGGCTGTGTTTCAAGGTTCGTCTCGGTAGATTTGGGGTGCCGGCGGGAGGATAGGGCTCTGCAGG
>CAMCFL010000013.1 GCA_945873715.1 Akkermansia muciniphila | reverse complement strand
CTCGGCGAACTTTGGGTTCCGGCCCAGTTCACCTGATTGGGCGAGATCGATCAGCGCGGCAAGTTCAGCGCGGATCTGGAGGAGATTGACGGTTTGAGTCCGGGGAGGGGTCTTGCGATCGACTTCGCAATAGACACAGTCGAAGTTGCAGATCTTGTCCGGGTTGAGGTTGATGCCGATGGAAAGGCCCCGGGAACGACGGGAAACCACAGGATACACGTAGGTGAAATCCCAGAAGGACCGCGAATGATCCTGAACGCTCTTCCAGTGAATCTGAACGGGCAACTCGCTCACGAGCGGAAGCCTAGGTTGGAAGTGTCGAACGCGCGAGTCCTGCCCCATGCCAGAAGCCGTCCGGTAGGGCGTCCATCGCGGACGTCCCACGGGGCGGATCCCGGGTTGAACCTCGCAAACGGCGGTGGGTTCAGCGACCTCATGCGGCCTCAAGGAGGAGGTGCGCGGAACGGGTGCGGATGTCGCTCTGCCGTTCCCGGTTGGTCCAAGCCAATCTCACCTTTTCGGCGAAGAGTTCCGGAAACACGAGCATCGGGAACGGTTCAAGCCATGCGAGCGAAGCGGCTTCATTGGCGGCACGGCGCAGCGTGACGATCGACTCTGCGCGGGCCGCTGCCGCCAATTGCTGCCGCAGGAGGCGATTCTTGAGTTGGTCGAGTTCATTTTCCTCGGTCTGCCGGCGGGGTGCGGGCCGTTCTGTCGACCAGGACCTCGTGCCCTCGTGGGGCGGAGCCTGGATTGGGTTCGGATGCTTCATACTTTGACTGCGTGTTGTTGTGACTCTCATGCGATGGGGAATGCGTCGGGTGCTGGGAGTGGGTTCTAGTAAAACAGAAAACCCGCGATTGCCTGGGCAATCGCGGGTTTTTCCTGAGACCGGATCCTGTTCGGCTCCTACGGAATGACCTCCACGACGCCCGCCCCCTGGGATTTGACCCAGGAAAGGGTGCCCCGGAAACACGGGGCGGAAGCGCCTGACTGACGGCGCTTCATGGCTACGATGATGGAGGTGCAGCGATGCATTCTTACGAGGGGTCCTTTTATCCCAGGCCCGCTTCAGGGTCAAACACTCATTCTCTTCATCGCCAGTCCGTCGGGGCCCTCCCGAAGTGGCGCTCGTCTGCGCTGATGGTAGTCTTGGCCCATGTCGTTCAGTTCATTTCGCGAGTGGGTGGAGCAGTTGGATCGGGCGGGAGAGTTGCGCCGGATTCAGGAACCGGTTGCGACGGAACTGGAGATTACCGCGCTGGCAGACCGTGAGATGAAATTGCCGGGGGGTGGCAAGGCCTTGCTGATCGAGAAGCCGACCATCAATGGCGTGGTCAGCCGGTTTCCCGTGGCCATCAATACGCTGGGTTCATGGCGGCGGATGGCGCTTGCCCTGGGATCGGACTCGGTCGAAGCGGTCGCCAAGGAACTGGGTGCGCTCCTCCATGCCAAGCCGCCGACCGGCCTTCGCGATGCCGCGATCCTGCTTTCGAATGCGATGGAGCTGCGCCATGCCCGACCGAAACGGGTCAAGGACGGTCCATGCAAGGAGGTCATCCACCGGTTTGAAGCTCCCTCCTCCCGGAGAGAGGCGTGGCCGTCGGCACCCGACATCCTGAAGGGGGAAGCCGGACCGGCGTTCCCACCGACATTGCTGGATCTCCCCGTCCTGAAATGTTGGCCACTGGATGGTGGCCGGTTCGTCACGCTGCCGTGCGTGGTCACCCGCGATCCCGACACCGGTGACCGCAACCTCGGAATGTATCGGGTTCAGATTTACGACGAGCGCACGACGGGCGTGCATTGGCAGTTGCAGAAGGTCGCGGCGCGTCACGGACGCCGGTATTACGAGACCGGAACGCGGATGCCGGTCGCGATCTTTCTGGGGGGGGATCCCATGTATCCGTTTGCTGCGACGGCACCCTTGCCGGACGGGATTGATGAGTTCCTGCTTGCCGGCTACCTGCGGAAGCGCTCGGTGGAGTTGGTGAAGTGCGAAACCAGCGACCTGGAGGTGCCTGCGGACGCGGACATCGTCATTGAAGGTTACGTGGACCCGAAGGAGCCGCTGCGGATGGAGGGGCCGTTTGGGGATCACACCGGCTTTTACACGTTGCCGGAGCCCTATCCGGTGTTCCATGTCACCGCTGTCACCCATCGGCGGGACGCGGTGTATCCGGCGACCATCGTTGGGATTCCGCCCATGGAAGACTTCTACATCGGGGGGGCGTCGGTGAAGTTGTTCCTGCCGGTTTTCCGGATGAACTTTCCGGAGATCGTGGACCTTGCGCTGCCTGCGGAGGGGGTGTTCCACAACCTGGTGGTGGTGAGCATCCGCAAGACGTATCCGATGCAGGCCTACAAGATCATGCACGGTCTGTGGGGGATGGGGCAGATGATGTTCAGCAAGTACATCGTGGTGGTGGACGACGACGTGGATGTGCATGACACGAGCGCGGTCCTCTTCCGCCTGCTAGCCAACACGGACCCGCAGCGTGACTCCCTGCTGACGCGGGGCCCTTCCGACGTTCTGGATCATGCGACGCCGGAGGTGGGCATTGGGTCCAAGATGGGTTTCGACGCGACGCGGAAGTTGTCGGGGGAAGGGTTCCGCCGGCAATGGCCGCCGTTGATCCGGATGGATGAGGACGTGATTCGGCGGGTACGGGGAATCGGGGTAAAATGACAAAGCCCGAAAACTACCCTTGCCATCGAGCCGTGGGTTCCCTATTCAGAGCCCCGTTATTGAGACGCGAGTGTAGCTCAGCCTGGTAGAGCGTCACCTTGCCAAGGTGAATGTCGAGGGTTCGAATCCCTTCACTCGCTCCACTTTCCTTCCGGATGGTCTGGTGGTTCTTCGGTGGTGTCCGGGAAGTTGGAGCAGGTTCGATTTGGTCCCCGGTGTTCCCGGGGTCTTTTCGTTTCCACCCAGATTTTTCTTACCCTGTTTTCTCCCATGGCTTCCGCTTCTCCAGCCCGCGGCGTCTGCATCCGGCGGGCGGTTCGCTCGGATTGCCCGGGCATCCTGGCCATCTACAACCACGCCGTCCTGAACACAACGGCCTCGTATGATTACGAGCCTCGCACGCTGGAGCAGCGGTTCGACTGGTTTGATGCGCATGGCCGGGATGATTTCGCCATCTTCATCGCCGAAGCCGAAGGAGGCGAAATCGTGGGCTGGAGTGCGCTGAACAAGTACCACGACCGTTTCGGGTTTCGGTTCACGACCGAAAACTCCGTCTACGTCGCCGAATCGTGGCGCGGGCGCGGGCTGGGTGGTCGATTGCTCGAGCCCCTCGTGACGGCGGCGGAGCACCGTGGACTGCACGCGATCATTGCGGCGATCGATGCCGCCAACGAGGCCAGCATCCGGCTCCACGCCCGGTTCGGGTTCGAGAAGGTCGGACACTTCCGGCAGGTCGGGTTCAAGTTCGATCGATGGTTGGACGTCGTGTACATGGAACGATTGATCGTCAACGGAGCGTCCTGATCCGCGAGGGGTCTGTTGTGCAAGTCATCGAGGTCAACAACCGCCGGAAGTTTACCGTCTTCCTGGGGTTGACCCTTGCGATGGTGGGGGCCTGGCTCCTCTTGCCCACGGGTTCCCAGGAAGCCCTCCTGTCCCGGGCCAGCTACGATGCGGCCTTTCGTTTTGATCCGGGATCCAGGTACTCCAACGGATCCTCACCGGTGGTTCTGGTGTATCTGGACCTGGACTCCCATCTCCGGGAGCGCCTGCCCCTTTCCGAACCCTGGCCCCGTGAACTCCATGCCCGATTGGTCAGACGTCTGACGGCTGCCGGGGCGCGGGCCGTCCTCTTCGACATTGTCTTCTCCGGACCCGGTCCCAGTCCCGAGGCCGACGCCAGCCTGGCGGATGCCTTCCGAAAGAACGGGCGGGTCTGGCTGGCTGCGGAGCGCAATCAATGGGATCGCGAGACCGGATCCGCCGCGGTGGCTGCACAATCGGTCGTCCTGCCTCACAAGGTCCTCCGAGAGGCAGCTGCCGGGTGGGGACTCGCAGTCCTGAGACCGGAAGACGATTTCATGGTCCGACGTTCCTGGCTGGGACCCGGTGCCGACGGTGCGCCCGCGCTCACCTGGGCGGTCGCGGAGGGCCTTGGTTTCCGCCCCCGGCAGCGCGAGTGGATCCGTTATCTCGGGGGCCCGCTGGCGTTGCCTCACGTGGGATTCAGCGCCGCGCTGCGTCCGGACGAAGTTCCCGACGACTTCTTTCGCGACCGGGTGGTGGTGATCGGAGCGCAACCCATGGTGGGTGGTTTTGTCGAGCGACGGGATGAGTTCCGGAATCCGTTCGGCCGATTTGCGCTGGGGCGGGTCTTCATGCCGGCGGTGGAGGTGCATGCGACGCAATTGGTCAACCTCCTGCGCGGCGACGGCCTGCGACGTCCGGGGCCAGCACTCGAAGGGGGGGGAGTCCTGGTGGTGGCGTTGCTGGTGGCCTGGGGCTTTGGCCGATTGCGTCCAATGCCGGTGCTAGCGGTGTTGCTGGGAACGGAACTGGTCCTTTTGGCGTCGGTCGCCGTGGGCATGCGTTTTGATCTGTGGTTTCCCTGGATGATCCCCGGATTGATCCAGCTTCCGGCGGCAGCCGTTGCCTCCATCGCCCATCATTCGGTTCAAGCGTGGCGTCTGCGCCGCCGTCTGGAAGCGGAGCAGAGGATGGCCGTGGAACGGATCCGGGAGCAGGCTGCCCTGATTGAGGCCGCCTCCGACGCGATCGTGGTGCGGTCGATCACGGGCGGGATCCTCTTCGTGAATCCCGCCGCCACCCGTTGGTATGGCGGATCGCCCGCCACGGCATTTGAACTCGCAGGGCGTGAATCCGAAGCCCGCGAGACCGTGCTGACGACCGGGTCGTGGATTGGGGAATCCGCCCAGGTGGCGGAGGGCGGCCGCGAGTTTCGGGTGCAGGCCCGCTGGACCCTCCTTCGCGACTCGGAAGGTCGTCCCAAGTCGATCCTGGCGATCAATACCGACCTGACCGAGCAACGCCGGGTCGAGGCGCAATTCCTCCGGATGCAACGGATGGAAACCGTCGGGGCCCTGGCCGGCGGGATGGCCCATGACCTGAACAACGCGCTTGCCCCGGTGTTGCTTGGAGTGCAACTGCTCCGGCGGGACGAGACGGATGAGGAACGGCGTCGATTGCTGGATCTCATGGAGGCCAACGCCAATCGTGGCGCCGATCTCGTTCGCCAGGTGCTGCTCTTTGCCCGAGGGCGTGGCGGCACCCGCGAAATCCTGCGCCCCGGGCCGGTGCTTGAGGGAATTGCCGGCGTGTTGCGCCCGGCGATGCCGGCGAGGATCCGGGTCGAATCGATGGTCGCGACGGATGCGTGGATGGTCGCGGCTGATCCGACCCAATTGAATCAGGTCCTCCTGAATCTCGCCCTGAACGCCCGGGATGCCTTGGCGGACTCGGGAGTCGGCGAGATTACCCTGGCGGCCGACAACGTCCTCCTGGACGAAGCCCAGGCGGCCGGACTTCGCAACGGGCACGCCGGCGAATTCGTCGTCTTCCTTGTCTCCGATACCGGCCCCGGCATTGCGCCGGAGGTCATGGCTCGGCTGTTTGAGCCCTTCTTTACCACCAAACCCTCGGGCAGTGGCACCGGCATGGGCCTGGCATCGGTCGACCGGATTGTCCGGGCTCATGAAGGATTCGTGCATGCCCGCAGTCTTCCGGGCGAGGGGGCGTCCTTTGAAGTCTATCTGCCCCGGGCCCGGGTGGAGGTCGCAACCCTCCCGGCGACGGCCGTTGCCGCTCCCGTGGCTCTGGTGATCACCCGTGAACTTTCCTTGGTCGGAATGGTGGCCGAGGCCCTTCGCGAGGCGGGTGGCCGGGTCGTGGTCGCCTCCCGTCCCGAGGAGGTGAGTGCCCTGCTGGAACGGCATGGCAACCTTCTTCGATGGGCCGTGCTCGATGCTGGTTCGATGGCCGGCGACCTGCCTTCTGCGGAAATCCTGGCGACCTTGGATCCCTCGGTTCGCCTCGTGGTCATCGGAGGCGCCGGCACGCTCCCGTCCGGTGCTGTAGGCCTGGCTCGGCCCTTCGAGCGGGAGCAACTCGTTCAGGCGGTGCGTGGAGGGAGGCCGTGGTCCGGCATCGGTCCGGACGGCGCCCAGACGGACCGTTGAGCGGACCAGTATCCTCGGTTTCAACGCCGTTTCGTTCCGAAAACGGCGGGAAGCATGGCCTTTCACGTCGTGGCACGGCAGGTGCAACCGTGGATTCCAGCGGATGTCAGCCGACATCCGGGAAACATCGAATCCCACCTCAAGTCCCCATGAAAAACATTCTGTCCCTCCTCACTGGCGTCGCGCTTGCGGCCGCCAGTGCCACCGGAGGACTCCTTGCCCAGGAGTCCGCGCCCCTGAGGATCTTCACCGCTGTGGAGGTCGATTTCAGCACCGAGTCCGGCAAAGTCTATCAGCTCCAGGGCTCCTCGAACCTCGTTGACTGGGTCAAAATTGGAGCCCCGGTCTTCGGCGTGGGCCGCGACGTGACCCAAGTCTTCTCCACCCGGCAGGGCGGCGAAGTCGCGTCCGGCTCTTACCGGGTGGAATCCGTCGCTCCCCCAACCAATGCCCTCGCTCCCTGGTCCCTCGCAGGCACCACCCTGAGCCTCGACGACACCCCGGGGGATGACCTGATGCAGTTCACCACCTCGACCAACGGCGTGGATCTCGGGGATGCACCGGATCCCTTCCGCTATCGGTTCACCCGGGTCGACGCCGACACGGTCCGTGCGGATGTCGACTACGGTGCCGGAAAGAAGGACGTCCTCACCCTCACTTTCACCGCGCTCGCCCGGGGTACCTGGGTTCGCGAGGAATACCGGAAGGAACGTCTCAAGGATCGCGACCTCGGTGTCTTCAGCGTTGTTTCCAACACGATTCCGGACGTCACCCAGGGTCCCGGGACGCCGCCTCCGCCCCCGATCGATCCGGGCGTTTCCAATCCGGACCCGACGTCGTCAACCCCGCCCGCCGTACTCGCCGGGTTGATCTACCAGTTTCAGAGCGGCGAGCATCCGGACCGGATTGAATTCAGCACGGCGAGCAGCGGGATCGAAGTCGGAGATGACGGGGACGACGACGAGCCCAACCGATTCACCTACCTCTATACGGCCACAGGGACGAACACCGCCACGGTGGTCCTCACCTTCAAGCCGGGCCGTCACGACGACTACGACCTGATCTTCAACAGCGACGGTCGCGGCACCTTCACCCGGCGCGAATTCCGCGATGACCTCCTGAAGGACACCGACCACGGCGCGTTCAGCGCGGTCACGGGTGGGACCGATCACGGTGGTGGCCCGGGTGGAACCGGGGGCGATTCCGGCAGCATTCCGGCGGGTCCTTCGCTGGAGGGCGTCCGCTATCGGTTCGCCACGGGCGAAACTCCCGATCTCCTGACCTTCAACACCGCCACCGCCGGGGTGGAGCAGGGGGACAGCGATGTCACCTCCTTCACCTATACCTTTTCGAAGTCTGGTGATTCCGTCGCGCTGCTCGTCATCCGGTTCAAGGCGGACAAATGGGATGAGTACGACCTGACCTTCGTCGGGGGCAATCGCGGCACGTTCGTCCGGCGCGAGTTCGACGATGGAGCCCTGGAAGAGACCGACAACGGGACCTTCACCGGCCTGTGATCGACTCGGCCGAGGCGACCTTCATCGTCCGCTGTTGGCGATCCGATACAGCGAACGGTCGGTACGAAGGTAGAGGGAGTCACCGAGTGCGATGGGTGACGCCATGATCTTGCCCGGGAGCGTGTTCGTGCCAACCCGCTTGAACGTGCGCCCGGGCTCGATCACGGAGGTGATCCCCTCCTGATCGGGAAGGAAGATGTGGCCATCGGCGAAGAGTGGGGAAGCACTGTGACTGCCCCCGAGGCGTTCCCGGTATTGTTCCTGGCCCGTGCGGGCATCCAGACAGGTGAACATTCCGCCGGAGTCCGACACGAAATACAGTTCTTCGCCGATCAGCAGGGGCGACGACATGGTCGGCGCCCCCTTGGCGTATTTCCAGGCGTGGACGGCTGCATTGGTGCCGGCCGGGGGTCGGATGGCGTGCACCTCGGAGCGGGAATAGCCGGTGGCGAGGTACATCATTCCGTGGCCGAACACCGCCCTAGAGGAGAGGGAAAAGCCGAGGCTGCCGTACTTGAGTTTCCACAATTCCTGACCGTCGGATGGGCGGTAGGCGTAGAGCCAGTCGGCTCCCTGGGAGAGGAGTTGGTCCTTGCCCTCAATCGAAACCACGGCGGGCGTGGCGTAGGATTTCCGGAGCTGCGGATGATTCGCCATCGTTCCCGAGCGCGGTGTCTGCCAGGCGACCTTGCCGGTGTCGGCGTGAAGGGCGACGACCGACTGGGTGTCGCTGCCGTCCAGGTGGAAGACGAGAAGATTGCCCGCCAGGATGGGCGAACTGCCTGGCCCATTCTCGTGCATGACCTTCAATGCCGTGTTGGTCCAGAGAAGCGCGCCGGAGGTGGAATCGAGGCAGAAGGTGCCGAACGTTCCGAAATGAAGGTATGCCCGGCCAGGGCCGAGGACGGGCGTCGGGGATGCATAGCTGTTGAGCGTGTGGACCCACTGGGGAGCCTGCTCGGTCAGCAGCAGGCGATCGTGGAGGAGTTTGCCGGTGGAACGATCGACACAGAGCGCCCGTAGTTCCACCTTGGAAAGCAACGTCAGCGGTTGATCGCTGGTGTTGGCCTTCAATCGCCGCTGGGTTTCCTCCGGACTGGCCGCCGTCTCGAGCGCGGTGGTCATCCAGATCCGGTTGCCATCGATCACCGGGGACGACCAACCGCGTCCCGGCAGCGGACATTTCCAGCCCACGTTCTCCGTCTCGCTCCAGCGGGTCGGAAGGCGGGTGACGGAGGCTGGTGCGTGACCCTGTCCACCGGGTCCCCGCCACTCCGGCCACTCGATGGGAGTCGCCGCGGAAGCGACCAGGGAAGTCAGCAGGAGCAGGGCTGGGAGGAGTGGGCGGTGCATGCCGAGAGTGGGCTTGTTTGAACTGGGTGCGGGAAACTGGCCTCTGGAAACTCCCCTACGGCTTCTCCACGAAGCCATGATACATGCCCATGTAATAGGGCAGGAGGAACACCGTACCCGCTCCGAGTTCGTTGCCACTGCCACCGTAGTCGAGGTGCCAGGGATCGGTGTTCCAGTGGTTGAAGTGCCGGTTCTCGACCGGAAGCACCTTGCCGTTGGTGCGGTGACCCCGGCCCTCGCGTCCGGCAGCGTAGAGATCCTTGGATCCGGTCATGCCCAGTTCGACCACGTCCAGGCGATGACTGTTCTTGTGGGACCAGTTGAGTCGGTCGAGCGGAAGTCCGTAGAGCGTGGCGCGCGAGTCCTCCAGCCAACCCGGCCAGGGCGTAACGCTGAAAGTGCCCCAGACATTGGTGATCGAACGGTCCAGGTTCATCGCCGCGTGGGAGAAGTGGAAGAAGGGGTTCATCTCCGGCTGGTCATTGGCCCAGTATTGGAAGAAGGAGTACCGCACCAGATTGAGGACGGCCGGATCCTTGCCGTAACGCAGCAGGTTGTAGAAACACATGAACGCCATCTCGTCGTCGGACTGGTTGCCGGAGCCCGGGCCCTGTTGGGCCTTCGGGAACATCAGGTTCTGTGCGTATCCATGCTTCTCGACCAGTTCCCGGGCGATGTCGTGGTATTTCTGGTCGCCAGTGACATGCGCGGTCACCGCGAGATAGCTGAGGAGGCTCAGCGAGTTCAGGCCGCGCTCGACCCACCAGTAGGGATTCCGGTTCATCTCCTGCGGTCCATACACCCCCCAGCGGGTGACTTTTCCATCCACGTCCACCAGCGCGAATCCGTGCGAGACGAGATGATCCGTCAAACCCTGCACCACTTCGCGCACACGGGCCTTCTCGGCATCCGTCCTGGCGCAGAGATCGTAATAGAGCGCATAGAAGAAATAGTGACCGTCCAGTTCGTCACTGCTGGTGTCGCCCTTCCAGTACCACTTGCCATCGGCACTCTTCGGCCAGCGCGGTTCATAGGCCTTCCACAGGGCGTCCCGCTTCTGCTCCTCGCGGTCGCCTTCGATCCGGCCCACGTTGGGATTCGGCCATTCCACCGGGCGGATGGTGCGCGCGACATAACCCTTGTCGGGGGATGGATTCCCGCCCTGGGTGACCACCTGCAGGAAGCGCAGCGCTTCAAAGGCCTTCCGTGCGCGTTCAAGGGCCGCCGGGTCTTCCGTGGCCCCGTAGGCAAAGCATTCCCCAGCGCCGTACATCGCCGTCCAGAGACCGTCATTGTCGGAATCCTCGGGAGAAGCGGTGGACAGATCCGCGATCTTCTTGAGCGGTGCCTCCGCCACGAAGCCAAAGGGCGTCCGCTGGATGTACTTTGCGATCTCCCCTTCGAAACGTGCGGCCTTGGCGGCCAGGGTCATGGGTTGGAACTCAATCCTCCCCAGTCCGAGGGTCGTCGCCGCCCAGACACCACCCGCCGGATCGGCCAGCACCTGCCGCACGTCGTCGCCCGGCAGCCACCGCGGTCCCTGCCGGTATTGGAATCCGGTCCCATCCCAGCGCACAAGGCCCATCCGGGTCCCGAACCACATCGTTCCATCGGCCGCAGCGCTTGCACCCGTGAAGTCCGACACCGGCAGGCCATCCTTGCCCTCGAAGAATCGCCACGCACCGGTGGCGTCCCGGGTGGCCAGACCGGCGCGGGTGCCGACCCAGACTCGGTTGGCGAGGTCGAAGCCGACCGTCAGCACGTTGGTCGTCGCCCAGGAACGACCGACGCCATCAACGACTGGAACCGGTCGCCAGTTGCGTTCGTCTTCCTCGTAGAGTCCGGCATTCGAGGCGATCCACAGCTTGCCGAGCGACGAGACGGCGGCGTTCTGGATGGTCCACTTCGATGGCCACGCCAACCAGCGCGGGGGTTGTACGAATGGGACCTCCACCGGGTCCTTGGTCGTGATCACCCAGGTTCGCGCGCCGCGCCGCAGGATCTGGCGTACGTCCGCCCAGGGCAACTTCAGGGTCCGCCGCTTGCCGTCCGAACCGGCAAAGGCGAATTCCTCCGGCGAGGTGGGATCCAGTGTCGGTTCTGCCGACCAGGAGCCGGCCTTCAGGGTGTACCAATGACCCTCGATGAAGCAGCGGACCGCATCGGCCGCACCGGAATCCACGAGCTGGACCGGGCCGGACGGAAGCCCGTTGGTGATCGAACGGTGAAGCGCGATCTCCTGTTGGAATCGTTGCGGGATGGGCGTGACCGCACCCTCCGAAACCAGCGCGAACAGGCTGATCGCGGCCACCGCGCCGCGAATCCCGGGAAAGGTCTGACGAAGCTGCATCTCCGGATCCTGCCCGGTTGCCCGCCGCCTCTGCAAACTCCCAGACGGTGGAATGCCCACTCCGTCGGAGACGAAGGGACGAGGCTCACTTGGGTTGTCTGGGGAAGGTCACGGACTTCCCCAGCCGATGGGGCGTGGGGTTGCATCCAGTGATTTGTCGCCGCTTGTAGGCCCGCTGCCCTCAGCGGGCGATTCCTTCATCGCCGCCTGAGGGCAGGCGGCCTCCATCGATGACAGATCCAAGATGAACCCGGCGGTGGCTGTGACAGGACACGGGCCTTTCTTGCCTTTGGAGAACTTCGCTCTTGCTCCGTCCCCGGCTTTGCCTGAAACCCCCGGGCGGTGAAGAACATCGTCTATTTCGACCTGGAAACGCAGAAGTCGGCGGACGAGGTCGGAGGCTGGGACAAGATCCGCGACTTGAAGATGAGCGTGGGGGTGACCTACAGCACCCGACGCGCGGGTTACCGGATCTATCAGGAGCGGGAAGTGGACGAATTGATCCGCGAGTTGCAGCGGGCCGATCTGGTGGTGGGGTTCAACGTCCTCCGCTTCGACTACGAGGTGTTGCACGGATACACGGTGTTCGACCTCGCCCAGGTGCCGACCCTCGACATGCTGGTGGTGGTGGCCGACACGCTGAAACACCGGCTCTCCCTCGACTCGATCGCCAACGCCACCTTTGGACTGGAGAAGACCAGCGAGGGACTTCAGGCGATCCAATGGTTCAAGGAAGGCAAGATGTACGAGATCGCCGAGTACTGCTGCTACGACGTGAAGCTGACCAAGCTCGTCCACGAGTTCGGCGCGCGGAACAAGCAGTTGTTCTACAAGAACCGGTTCGGGGCGAAACTCAGCGTTCCGGTGGGGTGGTAAATTTCCTGAGGGATTTTTGCGGCAGCGGGGTAAGCCCACTGAAGGGCGTTGAATCCGGCCTCTACCGGGCCCGCCAGCAACTCCGACACCGCCTGTCCCGTTGGCTGGCTTCCTAATCCGATCCGGACTCAGTTGGCGCGCTTCGGGAGCTTGGGCCGGTTCTTGATTCCGGTATGGATGATCTGGAGGACCTGGCGGCGTTCGGCACCGGTCAGGGGCAACCGGGGTGCCCGGGTCCATTCGCTTCCCAAGCCGGCTTCCTGGACGGCCAGCTTGATGTACTGGACGAACTTCGGGTGGACGTCCAGGTGCAGCAGCGGCGTGAACCAACGGTAGATCTGACGTGCCTTGTCCCACTCGCCCTTGCGGGTGAGTTCCCAGAAATACTGGTTCTCTTTCGGGAACGCGATGCCCGTCCCGGCCACCCAGCCGTCGATTCCCAGGATCGCGCATTCCATGGCCAGATCATCGACGCCGGTGAAGATTGCATAGCGATCACCCACGGTGTTGTGGAGGTCGGTGATGCGGCGGGTGTTGCCGGAACTTTCCTTCAGCGCGACGAAGTTCTTTTGGGTGGCCAGTTCCGCAAACAGCTCCGGGGTGATGTCGTGTCCGTAGCTGAGCGGGTTGTTGTAGATCATGACCGGAAGTCCGGTGGACTTCGCGACCGTCCGGAAGTGATGCAGGGATTCCCGCACATCCGGCGACTTGTACACCATCGGCGGCATCAGCATGAGGCCGTCCGCGCCGAGCTTCTCCAGGTCGGCGGCATAGCGGCAGGCCTCCACCACGCTTGTCTCAGCGACCCCACTCAGCACCGGGACGCGCCCATAGACCACCTTCACCATCTCGGCCATGACGAAGCGCTTCTCTTCCGCCGTCATGGATTGGTTCTCGCCGAGGGAGCCCAGAAAGATCAGGCCGGTGATGCCGGACTCGATCAGGGCATTGGCGTGGGCAGCGGTGGCGTCGAGGTCAATCGACCCATCCTTGTGCATCTGGGTGGTAATGGCGGGAAACACGCCTTGCCAGTAGGGCTTCATGTGGGCGAAACCATGTCCGAATCATCGCCCGACGTCTTGTCGGCAGATGGACGGATTTGCTGTGAGGAGAACGAGATTTCTTGTGAGTGGGTCATGGATGTAGGCCGCCTGCCCTCAGGCGGCGATGGGAAGGCGCCCGCTGAGGGCAGCGGGCCTACAAGTAAATCAACCACCTCAAGAGGAACCGCACGGACCGGGGGAATGGGCGGCCCTTCTGCGATGCTCCCAACCCATCGGGCGCGGCTTACGAGCCGACAGACTTCTGGCTACTGGCCACTGGGAACTGGGAACTTCCCCGGCAGTTCGTAGCAAGCGGCCTCGCGATCGTTGCGGACCAGCAGGAAACGCCCGGCGAGGGTGGGTTGGTTCCAGGTCTTGCTGGTGAGCGCCGGAATGGAAGCGAACTCCTGAAACCCGGCAGGAGTGGCGGCGCACAGGTGGACGGATCCGCGCTCGTTCTGGACGAGGATGAGATTGCCGACCAGCAGGGTCTGGCCAGAGCCGAAGCGCCCGTCCTTCCACACCCGCTTTCCCGTCCCGGCATTCACACAGGCCAACAAGCCGTCATCGAGCCCATACAAGTGACCTTCGCGAAGGGCCACGCTGTTGAACTGCGTCTTCAGGCTGACACCCTTCCATTCCACTTCGGATTTCAACGTGCCGTCGGGCGTCGTCTGGACCTGGATCATCTGACAGCCCATGCCGTATCCGCCCGAGACGAAGATGCGATCGTCGCCAAGGACGACCGGCTGGGACGCCTTCGGCCATTTTGGTGAACCCCAGGGATGGTCGAGAAGCACCTTTCCGGTGAGGGGGTCCGTGGCGGTGACGGAGCGGGCGTTGTTGGAGAGGATGACCCGACGACCGGCAAGGGAAGTCAGGATCGGGGAGGCGTAGCTGGCACTGTCGTCGCCGGACTTCCAGACCGGGGCCCCGGTCTTCCGGTCGTAGGCGATGAGGGTCGGGCCAGGGCCGCGTCCACCGGTCACCACCACCCACGAATCAACGATCAGCGGGGAGGCGCTGACGGCCCATTCATTGGTGCCGAGTTGGTGCTCGGCGAGGACGGAGCGTTGCCAGAGGGGCTTGCCGGTCACGGCGTCGAGGCAGTTCAGCAGACCCGTGGCACCCAACGCGTACACCTGTCCGTCGAGGACGGTCGGCGTCGCCCGGGGACCGTCGCCACCCTGCCACTCGACGAACCGCGTGGGGTCTCCGTGTTCCCACACCGGCGCCCCGGTGAGCAGGTCGTAACAGGTCACCCACTCCTGCGCGCCGCGCTGTTCCTGCGTGTAGGCGCGTCCTCTCACCACCGCGAAGGCGGACCAGCCCAGCCCGATCGCGCGACGCCAGAGTTCACGGGGAGGCTGGGTGGTCCAGTTCGTGGAAAGGCCCGGATCAGCAATCGATCCGATCCGTCCGTTGCCGAGGAACTGCGTTGCCTCGGCTCCTGCGGCCCAACGGGAATCCTCCGGGACCGCCGACGGAACGTTCGCGTTCGAGGCGGCCGCCGCTGGAATGACCGCTTCGCGGCCGGTCCACTTCCAGGTGAATCGAGGCAGACCGGTGCCATCTAGGGTGCCATCGACCCGCAACGCCAACCGTGCCCCGAATCCGAGGAGCAGCAGCACGGTGAACCCCGCCAGACGGGTGTTGCGCGAAAACCGCGGGGTGATGAAGAACCAGCCGAGGTTCAGCAGGAAGACCAGCAGCGGAATGGCCGCGCTCAGCCAGCCCTTGAAGTTGCGCTCCATCTCGGGCTGGAAGCGCACCCAGACCAGGCCCGCCACGCCGAGGGAGAGCGTGATGAGGGGGAACCATGGCCGGGAGCGGCGCGATGCGGGGCGTAAGCCAGGACCAACGGAAGGATGCATGGGTTGGGCAGGGAAAACCGCCGTCAGGGCTTCGGGTTGGGGACACCCGGATCCTTCACGCCCGCGGCGCGTTCTTCCGGTGTCCTTCCCACCACCGCCGGCCCGGCGTGCTTCCAGAAGAATTCCACGATTGGGGTCACGTCCTCGAGTCCGTGGGGATGATGCTTCACGCCGGGCTTCCGGATCAGGGTGATGTCTCCGCCGAGCTTGCGGTAACGCTCGTCGATCACGCCGGTGTTCTCCCTCCAGGGCACCACTTCATCCGCATCTCCGAAGACGTGCAGGAGCGGGATGTGGGCCTTGGCGAGGGGCGCGAGTTGGTCCACTGGATTCCCCCGATACGCCAGGGCCTCGGCCTCGGTCTTGAAACCGTAGCTGGAAAGGACCAGTTGCCAGTCGCGGGGGCTCCCCGGACCGGTCCCACGCCCACCGGGCCAGCTCTTGAAGTCGCACACGGGGGCATCGGCGTAGATGCAGGCAACCTTGTCCGGATGGCCAATGGCCCAGTTGTAGACGTACAGACCGCCCCGGCTGAGCCCGACGAGCCCGGGCCTCTGCGCCAGGTCATGTCGCGTGGTGAGTTCGCGATGGAGCGCTTCCCAGTGGCCCATCGCCTTCGGGCTCCCCAGCAGGTCGGGCACCGACAGATAGACGACGTGGAAGCCGCGATGGAGCAGGGCGATGTCCGGCGCTGGTTTGTGCCCGAAGAACTCGCCATGCCAGACCCACGGATTGCCGGCCGCGGCCTTGGCTGGAACCACCACCGTCGCCGTTCGGCCATCGACCGGGAACTCGTGCTTCTCGAAGCCCGACCAGGAGCTGACGGCACCGGGCCACGGATCGGCGGCGTGGACGACGCCCAGGCCGAGGGTCAGATAAAGGCAGCCGAGGTGGCGGAAGCGATTCACCCCAGCGGCCTACCGGGATGCGGCAGGCGAGTCAAAGGAAGTCTCGCGGGAGTCTTTCCGTTTTACATCAAGCCGGACGCTGTAACCTTGCCGGTCGTCACGGCGTAGAGGTCTGTCAGGGACTCACAAGGTTTCGCCGGGGGTCACCCCACCAATGTCCGGGCCCCTGTGATTCCATCCACCCGTGCAAAAAACGCATCTCACCGCTCCTGCCATGGCCGAAAAAACCGCCGAGAAACCCGCCGACAAGGTCGTTGATAAGTCCGTCGAAAAGCCTGCCGAGAAACCGGTGGAGAAGGGCGTCAAGATCGCTGACCCCCGCGAGATCAAGCCCGCTCTCAGCCCCGAGGCCGCCAAGGTGGCGGCCCAGAAGTCGAGGGACCTGGAATCGGCCATCAGCTCCATCACCAAGTCCTACGGGGACGGGGCCATCATGCGACTCGGTGCCCAGGTGATCCGGCCCATCGACGTCATTCCCAGCGGTGCCCTGGCCGTGGATATCGCCCTCGGCGTCGGTGGCGTCCCTCGCGGGCGCATCGTGGAGATCTACGGTCCGGAATCGTCCGGCAAGACGACCCTGATGCTCCACATCATCGCCAATGCCCAGAAAGCGGGCGGCAACGCCGCCTTCATCGACGCGGAACATGCCCTGGATCCCGCCTATGCCCGACGCCTGGGCGTGGATCTCGACAACCTGCTGGTGTCCCAGCCGGACTCCGGTGAGGAAGCCCTTTCCATCTGTGAAACCCTCGCCCGATCCAACGCCATCGACGTCATCGTGATCGATTCCGTCGCTGCCCTGGTTCCCAAGGCGGAACTCGAAGGCGAGATGGGCATGGCCACCATGGGCATGCAGGCGCGCCTGATGTCCCAGGCCCTCCGCAAGCTCACCGCCATCCTCAACAAGGGGAAGACCACCTGCATCTTCACCAACCAGATCCGTGAGAAGGTCGGGGTCATGTTCGGCAACCCCGAAACCACCCCGGGCGGCAAGGCCCTCAAGTTCTACGCCTCCGTCCGCATCGACATCCGACGCAAGGACGCCATCAAGGACGCCGCCGGCACCGCCATCGGCAATCATGTGAAGGTCAAGATGGTGAAGAACAAGGTGGCGCCTCCCTTCGCCGAGGCCGAGTTCGACATCCTCTTCAACCACGGCATCGACAAGGAAGGCAGCATCATCGACTGCGGCCTCGAACACGGCATCCTCGACAAGAAGGGATCCTGGATCCAATACGCGGGGGACCTCATCGGACAGGGCAAGGAAGCCGCCCGCAAGACCCTCATCGACAAGCCCGACCTGGCGAAGAAGATCAAGGATGCTGTCGTCGCCAAGCGCGCCGCCGAAGTCGCCGCCACCAACGCCCCGCGACCCACTCCTCCCGCCGCCACCAACCCCGAAGCAGCCCCCGCCGCGCCGGCACCGGCCGCCAAACGCTGACCCCGGCGGAACGAGTTCCTGGAGGGACGAGTTCCGCATGTCCCTGATCCTCCGGGGGTATCGGCGGCCCGCCGGTACGGGCCTTCTCCGCGTCTCTGCGTCTCTGCGGGAGAATCCGGTTCTCGGGCCTGTGTTCCTCTCCGCAATCGAGCCTGCGGGTCGGGGTTGGGCGGGCGCGACCCCTCCGGGGTCGATGGGCTCATGGGC
>CAMCFL010000012.1 GCA_945873715.1 Akkermansia muciniphila | reverse complement strand
AAGCCGTCGTTTTACCGAGAGTGGATGGATTCGTTCTTCGCGCGGGACATTCAGCGGCTGTTTGGGTTTCGGGACGTGAACCGATTCAACACCTTCTTCGAATACTGTCTGCGGCAGAGCGGCGGGCAGTTCGAACAGACCAAGGCCGCCAGCGCGGTTGGCATCACCCGTCCGACGGTCGAGAGCCATCTGCGTGCCCTCGAGATCACCCATGCCATCACCCTGCTGCGGCCATTTCACGGCGGCGGCCAGAATGAGATTGTCCGGCAACCAAAAGTGTACGCGTTTGACACCGGATTCGTGAGCTGGGCGCGCGGGTGGGAGCCACTCCGGCCCGATGACTGCGGGTTGCTGTGGGAGCACGTGGTCCTCGAACACCTGCAGGCGCATTTTCCGGATACCCCGGTGCGCTACTGGCGGGACAAGCAGGGGCGCGAGGTGGATTTCGTGTTGGCGCGGGGCCGGGATGAGGTGGATGTGATCGAATGCAAATGGAACAGCGACGCATTCGAGAGCGATGCCCTCCATGCCTTTCGCAGCCACTATCCGAAGGGTCGCAACTATCTGCTCAGCCCCTTGGGATCGCAGGGCTACACGAAACGTTGCGGCACCCACGAAGTGCGCGTTTGCTCACCCTCGGAATTCATCGGGGGTCAGGACGGGATCGCTCAATTCCCCGGTCGGGACCTGCTTTGAAGCGGACGTTGGAACGGCACCCAGCTTGCGGCTCTGGGGTTGACCGTGCGCGATCTCGCCGGCGTCCGGGTCCGGCGGGGGATGGCCGCGGAGGAGCGGAGAAGCGGAGATCAGACGAGGCAGGCCGTTGATAGAAGCCGGGAACAGAACCGACGTGTGGCGCGGGAGCGTCCTGGAGTGCGTGCAGCGTCAACTGCCGCCTTCGCCCGCTTCGCTGCGTCGTGGAGCGGCGAAACCTTCTGGCCCGAGGGATGCACCGCGAGGGTTCAACCTCAGATGGGCGCAGATGAACCCAGATGGGACGGGACGCCGCCACCGAGTCAGACCGTCGCATGAATCCCAATGCACCTCACGAACGGGGGTGCCGGCGGCCCGCCGGTACTGGGCCTTCTCTGCGTCTCTGCGCCTCTGCGGGAGAATCCGGTTTTCGGGCCTGGCCGGTGTTCAACAACGACGACGCAACGGCAGCCACGACCGGAACGGTCCAGTCCCTCACGTCGTGTCCGTTGCGCCGTGGTTGCAAACAACGGATCACCGCACCCCAGCGGTTGAACCCGGCTGCGGTCTGGGACCGGCCGCGGAGACGGAAGCGCTCAGAAAGGCGTTGTTGAATCAAATGTTGAGCTTACAGATCTGATCCCATTGCTCCCCACGTCGCGCTGCGCCAACTGAGACGGGAACGACTACCACCAGGTGAAATTTGGATCGGGATACGAGAATTCCGAAGGAAGGAAAGTGAACACCGCAATCGCCGGGTTATCCATTTCCTTGGAGAACTTGTAAAACTCCGCATGGCCGTCGCCAAAGAGCATGTTGTAACCGCGCCGCCCTTTGAAATTGTGCCAGACGCTTTTGGAATCAGAACTGAGACGGTTGCCGTGAAACGGATTTTCCCCCGCAATGATTTTATTCACCGGACTGCGGCTGATCATTGCGGTGGTGATTGGTCGGGTGCCAGCACTGGCGATAAGTGAATCGCCCGTGACATGCTGGATTCGGAATGAATTATTGGCCCACTGCGTGCGATAGCTGTTGCCAGTCATTTCCCAGGCGGTCTTGAATTGCGGCACCAAGGAATCTCCCTTGTCGCTGGGGCAGCGGAAGACTTCGATGCTGCCGGCATATCGATTCAAAGGCCGGTTGCTCTCCGAGGTAAAACCGCCAAAAGTATCTGACTTTCCCAAAGTGCCGCCAAAGTTATCCCAACTGCTGGTGACCGGATAAACATCCTGGTTGTCATCGGCGAACAGAAGGAAAGCCAAACCAATTTGCTTCTCGTTACTCAGGCATTTGATCTGAAGGCCCATTGCCTTGCTGCGGGCCAGGGCCGGCAGGAGCAGCCCGGCCAGAATTGCAATGATGGCGATGACCACCAGCAATTCAATCAAAGTAAACGCCAGCGTCACCGGCGAGGAGCGCAACAACTGTGGGCGAGGGTTGTTCGCCAGAGGGAACATTCTTTTCATTTAAGGCTAAATGCAAAGGATTGCAATGCGCAATCCCTTTGCCGATTTCGAGTCTGACGGAGCGCGGGTGTCCCACCCGCAGCGTGTCCGAATGGTAAATCAGCGCGAGAGTTTTCCAACTGCCCCGCTCCGCCAACCCCCGGCAAGCCAACGTTGAAGGACAACTCGCACGCCTCGTGAGCTTCGTATCTGCTGCGGCTGTGTTTGTGGTGACCCAGTCCCTTGCCCATCCGCATCGGTGATGAGTGCAAAGATAGTGTGGTGAGGGGTGCGATGAGAGTGGCGGTCAAGTCTCGGTTCGTACTCTTCATCGCTCCGTCCGGATCAAGCCGGGGCGATTGCCAAACCCAGCTCAAGAGCAGGATGAAGATCATGATTAAGCCCAAAACCACCTGCCTGCCTCTTCCAGGCACACACCAGTCGCACTCGACACCGGCCCGTCCGCACGGCTAAGTTAACGGTGACTCAGAAGCCATGAATGAACGGGATAAAATTCCTTCTGGAGAGAACGTGGAGTCTAAGCCCACGGACTCGTCTGCATCAGTGCCGGGGAAGAATTCCGGCGCCAATCTGCGCGCGGTTACTGATAGGAATTTGGTTTTTGACGCTCCGCGGAAATCCACGCCGACGCGACCAAGCTGAAGCAGGTGCTGCTAAACCTGGTGAGCAACGCCGCCAAGTTCACGCAGCGAGGCGAGATCACGGTGACCCTGATGCAGCCGGACGCGGACCGCGTGCGGATCGACGTGCGGGACTCGGGGATCGGGATGACGCCCGAGGAGCATGGCCGGCTGTTCGAGGCCTACAACCAGGCCAACCACGACACGCAGGCGCAGTTTGGCGGCACGGGCCTGGGGCTGGCGATCAGCCGGCAGTATTGCCGGCTGATGGGCGGAGACCTGACCGTGGCCAGCGAACCGGGCCAGGGCTCGACCTTCTCCGCCACGATTCCCGTCCGTGTCATCGCCACGGCCGGATCGGAGTAGGATCTGTTTCCCGTGGCAGGGCTGGCCAATGTCTCTGGCCAGGGCAGGCGGGACGCACTGCCCTACGTTGGCGGCGGGAACTTGCGGCTTCCTTCCGGGTAACGGCTTGGGTTCAATCCGCAGAATGACGCCAGCCCGACGAAGCCTGCCCGGATTCCGCCTGCTCGGCGCGTTGCTGCTGCTGCTGCTTTCGGTGTGCGGCCTTCGCGCTCAACCCGCCGCCACCAACCGCGTTC
Organism: Akkermansia muciniphila; assembly: GCA_945873715.1. Lineage (GTDB taxonomy): Bacteria > Verrucomicrobiota > Verrucomicrobiia > Limisphaerales > UBA9464 > UBA6176. Next base: position 14,668 of record CAMCFL010000012.1, on the reverse strand, counting down.
TCGATCTCGACGGGACAAACAGTTTTGTCGAACTGCCTCCGGGGATCTTCACCAATTTGACCGAGGCGACGGTGGAAGGTTGGGTCAAATGGTCCAGCTTCGGGAGCTATTCCCGATTCTTTGACTTCGGCAAAAGGGGCCAGTCGATGGCGGTTTACAATCTCGCGACCGCGAACTCCCTGGCCTTCGAGATTTCCCAATCCGACTATGCCACTATGGAACAAGCCGTCACCCCCGGTTTTTTGATACCCGGCGAATGGGTGCATGTCGCCGCCGTCTCCGGGCCCTCGGGGATGAAGCTCTTCGCCAACGGAGTGCTGGTGGCGACGCATGCGGGCACGAACTCCTTCGCGGCCGTCGGCAATGGCCGCAATTACCTGGGCCAGGCCAACACCCACGACTATGTCGGCCCCGACGGTTTCGGGCACGGTGATGCCCTGTTCCGCGGCCAGATGAGCGAGATCCGGCTTTGGAAGTTGGCTCGCACCGAAGCCCAGATCCAAACCAACTTATTCACCCGGTTGACCGGAACCGAATCTGGTCTGGCGGCCCTCTATAATTTTGCCGACCCCGCCAATCCCGGACGCGATGCCACCGGCCACGGGTACGACGGTACGTTGAGAGGCAATGCGAAAACGGTGCCCGCCCGGTTGCCGACCGCCGCCGGCCTGGCGAGTTCCGAAGGGGTTTTGGAAATGGATGGGCAGACCGGAGTTCTCGAACTGAGTCATCAATTCACCAACATCAGCGATACGTTTACCATTGAACTAAGGGCGCGCCCGACCCTGCCGCGCACCATGGGGGACACCGGGCCATACGCGGGAATGAGCGGTCAGCGCTATCCGCTGCTTCCCACACAGGGCACCCTGGGCCTGGGCGGAAACCCGCACGCGGGCGTCGGCCTTTCGGTTGGTGTCAACGGGGTCGCCGTGGTGGAACATGCGGACCACTATTTTCCGGTCGTGGTGGAAACTCCTTGGGACGCGAAAGACTGGGTCCATGTGGCAGTCGTTTACCGGGACAAGACCCCGTCGTTGTTCGTCAATGGCGCACTGGCAGCGACCGGCCCGCGGAGTGAACGAATCGTTCATCCGGGCTTCGCCAACGCCCAAACCAGAGGCGGCGCCGATCTTGGGCTGAACGCATACGGCGGGCAGGTGGATGAGATCCGTGTCTGGGATATCGCCCGTTCCGAGGCACAGATTCGCCAGGACCTGTCCAGCCGGCTCACCGGTCAGGAACCAGGCCTGGTGGGCTACTGGAACTTTGAAGACCCGGCCAACCCTGGACGTGACCTTTCCCCGGGCAGCCATCACGGCACCATTGTCGGCAATGCCCGCGTGGTGAGGGCGCGAAGGGACGAGGCGGGCGGCCTGCAGGTTCTTTCCGTTGTTTCGGGAATTGTTACCGTGCCCGGCGGCAAGCCGGCCACCAACGCGGTCGTCGTGCTTTCGCTCGAAGGCAGGGAGGTCGTCCGGGGCACCACGGGCGCCAATGGCAGTTACTTGCTCCTGGCGCGAGACGCCCTTGAACCGGCCTACGATTTGAGCGTCTCCCGCGACGACGGGGCAACGGCCAAACGCTCCGGGCTCCTCTTGAAGTCGGGTGAGCGCCTGCAGATCGATCTCGAACTGGTGGTCCCGGCGACGCTGTCCGGAACCCTGCGTGACACCAGCGGGCAACTGCGCGCCGCCGTGATGGTGCAGGCGATGGCGGCAGACGGAGATGGCGAGGCGAAGGTGGCGGCCATGGCGTTGACCGGTGCCGATGGTTCCTTCCGGATGCGACGCATTCCCCCCGGCACCTACCGGATCCGTGCCCAGGCACCGGGGCAACCGGCGGGAGCGATTCCAGGCAGCGCGGGGTTTGTCTATTTCGAGAACGGTGAGGCAATCGAACTTGCCCCAGGCGCTGTGAAGCAGGGCGTCGCCTTCGCACTGCCTCCCGCTGCTAAAGCACCGACTGTAGCGGAGAATTCGGGTCCCAACAGGGCGCTGCAACTGGACGGCCAGGGCAGCTATGTCGAGCTGCCTCCCAACATCTTCAACGACCTCACCGAAGCCACCGTCGAGGGTTGGGTCAAATGGAGTTCACTCCGGCGATACTCGCGGTTCTTCGACTTCGGAGCCGTCAGCAAGGATTTTTTCATGGGCAATTTGGAGCAATCAGACACGCTGATCGCTCACTTCTACCGACCGCCCTTCGACGCGGCGTCCGTCGTGAGGTTGGCGGCACCCGGTTTGATCCAAACGGGGCAATGGTGCCACGTGGCCGTCGTGTCCGGTCGCACGGGAGCCCGGCTTTACTTCAACGGAACGCTGGTCGCCACCGACGCGTACACCGGCAGCTTTTCCGCCAGCAACAATGGCGACCACAACTACCTGGGACACTCGAACTGGACGGCGGATCAGGATCTTCACGGCGAGATGGATGAGGTGCGGGTCTGGGTCACCGCGCGAACGGGCGTGGAAATTCGCGAGAACATGTTCCGACGGTTGACCGGCGCGGAACCTGGTCTGGCCGGTTTGTGGAATTTCGATGATCCGCAAAACCCCGGGCGCGACGCCACTCCGCACCGCTTCGACGGCACGCTGATGTCCGGCGCCAACGTGGTGACGCAATCCCTCCCCGAGGATCTGAAGCAATTGCCGCCGCTGCTGTCGATCACCGGGCGGGTGACTGATCCCGATGGACGGGCGGCGGGCGGCGCCGGGGTTGCCTTCCGAATCGGCGGAGCCACGGAGGATCTCCAGGGCGGGCCGCCGCTGGCCATCACCACCACGGATTTCGCCGGGGCCTTCTCCATCCTCCACCGCGGCACGATCGCCGACTGGGGGCGCACGTTCACCCTTCGGGCGACCTTGGATGAGTTTGAAAGCGGTGTGGTCGAACTGGACCTCAGCCGGCCAGACCAGCCGGTGGACCTCAAACTGCGCGATGTCTCCAGCATCTCGGGTCAGGTGCTGGCCTTGAACGGGCGCCCGCTCCCGTCCGTCATCGTCCAGGCCCGGCCGCAGAACGAGAACACGACGGACGATTATTCTGGATTGCGGGCAGAGGTGTTTCGGCTCCCGGGGTGGGACGGAAGGGCTACTCTGCGCGACGCCAGGACGGCAGTGATGACCCGCATCGATCCGCAGGTGGACTTCGACCTCAAACTCGATGGCATCACCGGGATCGATCTGGGGCTCAACTATCAGGTCCAGTGGAGTGGCATTCTCCGCGTTCCCCGGGCCGGTCAGTATACCTTCCACCTCGCGGTGAAGGATTTCGGCTGGCTGGAAATTGACCAGAATAAGTTCATCTTCGTCAACCGGACGAATCCAAACCACACCCAGCTCGACCAAACCGAACGACAGGGCCAACTCACCCTGACCGCGGGAGATCACCCGATCCAATTGCTTTTTCTTAGCTTCGGCGCAGCCGGTCAGGTCCGGCATCCCGATGGCATCCGGCTGTCGTGGTCCTCCGCCGAGATCCCAAAGGAAGTGATCCCCGCCTCGGCCTTTTGGCGCAACCCTCCCGCGACGGCCATCGCCCTGAGCGATGAGAACGGCGTCTATCGCTTCCCCAAGCTGGAGCCAGCGCGCTACGTCCTGAAGGCGATGGGGCCGGATGGGTTCCAGATCCGGGACGGCGGGGAAGAGGTCGAGGTCGTGCAGGGCCAACCGATGCCCGGCGTGAACTTCCACCTGCGCCCCATCAAGAAGGGACGTTGGCAGAACTACACGACCCTGGATGGACTGGGAAACAACGACGTCTCCGCCGTGTTCCAGGCCGCTGACGGGGCGATGTGGTTTGGCACGGCGGACGGTGTGTCGCGTTTCGACGGACAACAGTTCACCACATTGACGCGCGAGCAGGGCCTGCCGGAAGGCCGGATCACCAGCATCGTGCAGGCAACCGACGGCGCGATGTGGTTCGGCACCCCGAACGGATTGGTGCGATGTGACACCGGGAGCAAATCGGAAATCGGAAATGCTCCGGACTTTCACCACCGCTGACGGGTTGGCGAACAACTATGTCTGGAGCCTCAACGTGGATCCAGAGGGGCGCCTCTGGGTGGGCACCCTGACCGGTCTTTCCATTTTTGACCCGGCGCTGGCCGCCTCCGGGAAGACCCCCTTTCTGAACAGGGGGAGCAAGACGCCGGATCTGAGCCCCGGAGGTCACGAGGGTTCGATCTTTGGAGAGGCCAAGTTCATCAAGACCGCGCGGCCCACGGGACCGGCACCTCTCGCCACGGAGACCGTGCTCGAGTTGGATGGCACCAATGGCTACGTCGAACTGCCTCCCACCATGCTGGCGGAGATCGACACGCTTACGGTGGAAGGCTGGGTCCGATGGCGGAGCTTCCGGAGCATGTCGCGGTTCTTTGAGTTTGTCCTACGGGATGGCCATCGCCTGGCATTGGTGAACAACGCCAGGGAATCGAACCTGATGGTTGAGGAATGGGTGGGCAAAGACCTCTACCGAACCCCTCTTCCGGATCCAGCGGTGGCGGACAGATGGGTTCACCTCGCCACCGTGAGACGACCGAAAGGGCTGGAGGTATATGTGAACGGCACCCGGGTTATCGACGAACGGCGCATGGATTCGCTTTCAGGAACCATGGACTTCCGCCAAAAGGAATTCAGCAACAGGAACCTGTTGGGTCTTGGCAATGCAAAGGTCGTCTGGACCGGCGACGAGGACTTTGATGGCCAGATGGACGAATTTCGGCTTTGGCGCACCCCACGCACCGAGGACGAGATTCGTGGGGGGATGCATCAGAAACTCACCGGCTCGGAACCGGGGTTGGTCGCGTTGTGGAATTTCGATGAAACGGAGAATGGTTTGGTCAAGGACCGGGGTCCCGGCGGTTTCGACGGCCAGCTCAAGGGGAATGCCACAACCGTCGTCGCCTCGCGGCCGTCCGGGCCTCCGCCGCAGATCGCAATGAAGGTGATGGAGTTCAATGGCACGAACAACCATGTCGAGCTGCCCCCGAACATTTTCAATGGCCTGACGAATGCCACGGTCGAGGCCTGGGTGAAGTGGCAACGGCTCGGTGGGTCGGGCTGGAACCGGGTTTTCAACTACGGAGCCGGGGGGAAGGATCTGAGCGTCGCCACCGTCGGCACGAACGGTTTGTGGTTCGTGGCCTCGGACAGTGGCGAGCTCCACACAATCACGCTTCCCGGAGCGTTGCGGCTCGGCGAGTGGATCCACGTGGCGGCGGTCAGCGGTCAGGAGGGGATGCGGCTTTACGTGAACGGTTCGCTGGCCGGAACCAACGCCTTCACCGGCAGCTTTGCCTCCTTGGGCGATGGCACATTCAATCGCCTCGGCCGGACCGTGTCCGTGAACCCCAATGATCTGCCCTTCCGGGGTCAGCTGGACGAGGTGCGTGTCTGGAGCGTGGCCCGCACCGAGGCCCAGATCCGGGAGACGATGCAGGTCGAACTGACTGGCAACGAGCCCGGTCTGGCGGGCTACTGGCCGCTTAACCCGTCGACAAAAGGGCCGCATGAGCTGGCCCGAGTGATGGACGAAATCGGAGAGCAACTCGTGGTCAAGGTGTTTCCCGACTCCACCGGAGCAACCTGGATCGGGTGGAGGAACGGGGTCCTGCGCTACGCGAAAGACGTGAGTGGATCCACCACCAATGTCCTCACCCGGATCGACACCGTGAACGGGCTCGGCTTCAGCATGGTCAGGGACATCGCCGAAGCAACAGATGGCACGCTTTGGTTTGGCTCTGTCCATGGCGATTTGGTGCAGATGAAGCCCGCGGGAACCTCCGGCACCAATGTGTGGCGGCGGTTCGTTGCTGAGGATGGCTGGCCCCGGGGACCGGTGCTGTCCCTGGCGACGGCGAACGACGGCTCGGTCTGGGTGAACACATTCAAGAAGGGACTCTTCCGCTACGATGGCACGACCTTCACCGCCTACCAACCGGCCGACGGCCTGGCCGGACCTCAGGTCCAGTCGCTGTTGATTGACTCGAAGGGAGCGGGCGATCTTTGGGTGGGGACCGCCTATGGCACCCAGCGACTTGAGGCCAGGTCGGTGACCAGCTTCGGAGCGGCGGATGGACTGGATGAGGGCAGCGTCATGCAGCTTGCCTCCACTGCCGATACGAACGTCTGGTTTCTGACGGCGACTCCGGAGATGTGGCAGCGAAACGAGGCCAAGGTGTCGCGGTTCGACGGAAAGCAGCTGCACAAGCTGAGCGCCGCCGATGGTTTGCCCGGCGGTCAGCCCAGCACGCTCTACGTGGACACCGATGGGTCGCTGCTGGTGGGAGATTGGAATGCGCCCATCGCGCGTCGGAAGACATCCACCAACCCGGGAGCAGGCCCGCGATTTGAAGTCCTTGAAGGATCTTCGCCCGCTTCCGCGCTGGTGCGGTCTTCGGCCGGTGAACTCTGGATTGGTGGAGACAAGGGCGTCAAAATCATGGGGGCATTAGAGGCGGCTGGGGCCGGCAAGATCGGGTTGATCCGAATGGCGCGCCCGGGTGTGGACGGGCAACTGTGGTTCAGCGGGCCGCGCAAGGGTGTCTATCGCTCGGACGGCACGAACTTCACTCGTTTCACCACCACGAATGGCCTGCCTGCGGGCGAGCTCACTGACATGCAGCCGCTCCCCGACGGATCGTTGCTCGCCATTGCCGGCAACAAGGGCGCCCGGCTGGCGGGGGACCAGTTTGCTCCCTGGCCGACCAACCACGCCCGTCTGAAGCAAGGGGGGCTCCACGATGTCGCTTACGACGCGGAGGGACTGACCTGGTTGGCCACCAGCGAAGGACTCCATTTCACCGACGGCACGGCGTGGACGAGTCTCGACGAGCGGGATGGCCTCGCCCAGAACCTGATCACCCAGGTTCATCCGGCCACGGACGGCACCGTCTGGCTGGGCACGCAGGACAAGGGGCTCTCCCGCTACCGTCGCACCGTGCGCACGCCCAACACTCCGTCACTGACCGTGACAACCGACCGGGAATACCGCGATCTGGCAGCTCTGCCGGAGATCACCGCTGGCGAGCGCGTGACTTTCAACCTCAGGGTGGTGGATTTCCGGACCGTGCCGGCGAAGCGCCAGTATCGCTGGCAGATTGTCGGGGGGCGCCGGTCGGTCGCGCAGTTGCAGGACCGCTGGGAAACGTCGGGCACCGCCAACAGCCGGGTGGCGTCCTTCAAGCAGGCCGGCGAACAGACCGTGGCGGTGCAGTTCATCGACCGCGACCTGAACTATTCGCCGGTGACGGTGGCGACCTTCCGGGTCGTGCTCCCCTGGCACCAAAACATGGCGATCATGGTGCCGGCGGGAGCGGGGGTGCTGGGCTTGTTCGGCTGGGCACTGATCGCCCGCGCGCTGGTCGTCCGGCGCAAGCGCGAGGCGGAGGAGTTGCGGGAGCGATTGCTCGAAGAGGAGCGCAAAGGTCGGGAAGCGGCGGAGCGCGCTCGGTTGGCCGCTGAGGAAGCCAAGGAAACCGCCGAATCGGCGAACCAGGCGAAGAGCCTCTTCCTGGCGAACATGAGCCATGAGATCCGGACGCCGATGAACGCGATCCTGGGGTATTCCCAAATCCTGAAGCGGGACCGGGAGCTGCCGGCCAAGCACCGGCAGTCGGTGGAGACCATCGAGAAGAGCGGCGATCACCTGCTGGCGATGATCAACGACATCCTGGACCTCTCGAAGATCGAGGCGGGCCGGATGGAGCTGCAGGCGGCGGACTTCGACTTGAACGACCTGGTGGCGGGGATCGAGGCGATGTTCCGGATGCGCTGCGAGGAGAAGGAACTCGAACTGAAGGTCGTGGCGTCCGCGGCGGGACCGATCCCGGTGCGGGGCGATGAAGGCAAGCTGCGGCAGGTGCTCATCAACCTGCTGGGCAACGCGGTGAAGTTCACCGACCACGGCGAGCTCACGCTGAAGATCCGGCCCGTGGGCGACGGCGGGCGGCACCTCTACCGCTTCGACGTGATCGACACGGGGCCGGGCATCTCGGCGGCGGACCAGCAGGCGATCTTCCAGCCCTTCCAGCAGTCGGACGCGGGGTTGAAGAAAGGCGGCACCGGCCTGGGCCTGGCCATCTCGCGGCGGCAGGTGGAGCTGATGGGCGGGGAGATCCAGCTGGAGTCAACCGTGGGCAAGGGCAGCCGGTTTTACTTTGAGATTCCGCTGCCGCCGGCGGAGGGCCAGTTGCGGGCGCAACTGGTCGGGGAGACGCGCGAGGTGGTGCGCCTGGCCCCGGGCAGCCACGCCGACGTGCTGGTGGTGGACGACAACCAGAACAACCGGGACGTGCTTTCGCAGTTGCTGCTCGGGATCGGGTGCCAGGTGCGGCTGGCGGAGAGCGCCTTCGAGGCGTTTGACCGGGTGAAGGAGGAGGTGCCGGACCTGATCTTCATGGACATCCGGATGCCCGGGATGAACGGGGCGGAGGCGACGCGGAAGCTGATCGCCGAGCACGGGCCGGACCGGATCAAGATCGTGGCGATCACGGCGTCGGTGCTGGAGCACGAGAAGGCCGGACACATGGCGGCCGGGTTCCACAGCTTCCTCAGCAAGCCCTTCCGCTTCCTCGACGTGTGCGCCTGCCTCAAGCAGTTTCTCCACGTCGAGTTCGAGTATGCCGAGGAGGAGCCGGCCAAGAACGCCACCCGCACCCTGACCAGCCCGGATCAGTGCTCGATCCCGGCGGCGACCTGGGAGGCGTTGAAGGAAGCGGCGGACCGTTACAGCCTGACGGCGCTGAAGAAGGCGCTGGAACCGCTGGAAACCAGCGGGGAGGCGGCCGTCCGGATGGCGGCCGAGCACCTGAAGCGGTTGATCCACGAAGGCGATCTGGACCGCGTCGGCGCCTTCCTCGACGAAGTGAAATCCAAGGGAGGTGTGGCATGAGCCGGAGCATTTTGGTGGTGGATGACATTGCGGCGAACCGCAACCTGCTGGGCGCAACCCTCGAGCCGCACGGCTACGAGGTGCTGCTGGCCCCAAACGGCGCCGCCGCCCTCAAGGTGGCCGCGCGCGCCCGGCCGAACCTGATCCTCATGGACGTCAACATGCCGGAGATGGACGGCTACGAGGCGTGCCGGCGGCTCAAGGAAATGCCCGGGCTCGCGGAGATACCGGTCATCTTCATCACGGCCAACGACGACGCGGAGAGCCTGGTGAAGGGGTTTCAATCCGGCGGCGTGGACTTCATCACCAAGCCATTCAAGGACGAGGAGGTGCTGATGCGGGTGGGGACGCATGTGAAGATCGCCGAACTGACCCGCGCGCTGGCGGCCAGCAACGCGGAACTGGGCGCCAAGAACGCGGCGCTGGAGTCGGAGGTGGCGTTGCGGCAGTTGGCGGAGGGGAAGGCCAACGCGGCGAACGAGGCGAAGAGCCGGTTCCTGTCCTTCATCAGCCACGAGATGCGTTCGCCGCTGAACGCGATCATCGGCTTCAGCGAGGAGCTGGGCGACACGCTGGCGGGTGAACCGTTGCAGGATTCGCAGAGCATCCTGCGCTCAGGCAAACACCTGCTGGGCCTGATCAACAACCTGCTGGACCTCTCGAAGATCGAGGCGGGCAAAATGCCGCTGCATCTCACCGACTTCTCCCCGGCCGAACTGGTCCGGCAGCTCGCGCTGGACGTGGAGCCGTTGATCACGAAGCGGGACAACCGTCTGCTCGTGCACACCGAAGGAGTGACCGGCACGATCCACGCGGACGCGACCAAGCTGAAGCAGGTGCTGCTGAACCTGGTGAGCAACGCGGCCAAGTTCACGCAGCGGGGCGAGATCGCGGTGACCCTGATGCAGCCGGACGCGCACCGCGTGCGGATCGACGTGCAGGACTCCGGCATCGGGATGACGCCGGAGGATCAGGGCCGGCTGTTCGAGGCCTACAACCAGGCCAACCGGGACACCCAGGCGCAGTATGGCGGCACCGGGCTGGGGCTGGCGATCAGCCGGCAGTATTGCCGGCTGATGGGCGGGGACCTGACGGTGGCCAGCGCCCCGGGCCAGGGCTCGACGTTCACCGCCACGATTCCCGTCCGCGTCGCCGCCACGGCCGGCTCGGAGTAAGTGGTGAGAGCTGTCCGGGCCGACGCTGGGCGTCGATGCTCCCGGCCTGGCGGGAACTTGCGGCTTCCTTCAACGGGCGCGCTTGGGTTCACTCGGCCAAGTGATGCCAGCGTCAAGAAACCTGCCCGGATTCCGCCTGCTCGGCGCGCTGCTGCTGCTGCTTTCGATCTGGGGCCTTCGCGCCCAACCCGCCGCCAACAACCAACCACGAACAACGAACAACGAGCCAACTCCCAACCGCGTCCTCGATCTCGATGGCAACGGCAGCTACGTCGAACTGCCGCCGAATATCTTCAACGATCTCGACGAGGCCACCGTTGAGGCGTGGGTGCGGTGGGATACTACTGATAGGAATTTGGTTTTTGACGCTCCGCGGAAAAGGAGTGGGTGGAACAGATGCGCCGTGTGGTGAAGGGGGATACAAAGGAGCAGCCCGAGGTCCGGAGGTTGCAGGTGCGCCCGAATTGGAAGCAGGTTGTCGAGGCGGTGGAAGCGGTGAAGGGAGAGAGGTGGGAGAGCTTCCGGGATCGAATCGGAGATTGGGGCCGAGACGTGGCGCTGCTGCTCGGTCGAAGGGAAGGCGGCTTGAAGTTGGGAGAATTGGGCGAGTTGTGCGGAGGCTTGGACTATCGGACGGTAGGGGGTGCGATAAAGAAGGCAATGGTACGGTTAGGGAGGGATCGGGTGTTTCAAAACGCGCACGCATCGCAAGGAAACGATTAAGTACAGCTGATCAATGAGGTTCACAGTAAGAAAGAAGAGATCTGACCCCTGTGCTTCTCCCCAATTTTGGCAACAGGTCGGCTTTGATCGCTTTGGTCATGTTCATCAGCACCGTTTTTCCGGTGTCATTTAATTTGAGTCAACGCGGGGAACCGCTCGAATCGAGATTAAGCTTGCTTTCATGATGCGCTGTGGTTGAAGTCGTAAATCACCAGAACCATGAACAATAACCAGTGAGATCCCTGGCGTGTGAGTAGGAATGTACACGTGATTGATTGAACGAAGTTAGCATATGAACCCAAAATCCCTCCTTCTCCTTTTGGTTGGCCTGACCACGATGTCGGCTGGAGCACAGCAAACCAACTCATACTACCAAGCCGAAATCAATTGGGCGCTGGGCACGTACGCCTCCCAATCAAGTACCCAATCCCCCGGCGAGGCGGACCGCGCCATCGATGGTGCCACGGATGGTAACTGGGCTTCCAACTCCACGACGCACAGCGGCGGAGTCACTCAGGACGGAGACCCGCCCGACCCATTCTGGGAAGTGGACCTGTTCGAGGAAAGATCTATCGGCGCGGTTCATGTGTGGTTTAGGACGGACTGCTGTGATTCGCGCAACGACGATTTCTCACTCGTCGTGTACAATGCCAGCCGGAATGAGGTTTGGCGTCGCAGCTACGCGGGTCGTCCTCAGCGGGACGCGAAGAACGGACTGCACGTGCTCTACAACATTTCTCCGTCCGTCCGGGGGCAATTTGTACGGTTTGTACCCCAGAATCCCCTCACGACAAGCGATGGTTTTTTCAGCCTCGCGGAAGTCCAGGTCATCGCGCCCTACGAGGGGGTCAACGTGGCAGTCACACAGGATCCTCAGCCCGTCAGCGTCTCACAAAGCCGGCGAGTCAGGCTTGGTCCGGTTGCAGCGAGCGTGACGGGAGCTCCTGAAGACCGCATCTCCTACCAGTGGCTTCGAGATGGTGTTGAAATCCCTGGAGCCAACCAGACGACCTATACCACCGGCATCCAAACCCTTGCCGACGACAACAGTAAATACTCGGTCCGATGCTCCGTTTCAGGAACAAGTGTGACCACAGGGGAGGCCGTGTTGCAGGTGACGGCGGACACTGCGCCCCCGGTGATTGACTCACTGTCGTTTGCAAGCGGCCCCACACTGCTCGCGACGTTCAGATTCAACGAGCTGATGGATCCAGTATCTGCAGTCGCTCCTGCGAACTACAACTTCGGTCCGGGGGTCAATGTTACCGGGGCCACTCTGAGCCCTGTGTTGGTGGACCCGAACGACGGGCGGCTTTTTCATTCCGTAACGCTCAATCTCGTGGGGCTGGCTCAAAACGTCCCCTACTCGGTCACGGCGAGCGGTCTTAAGGACCTCGCTGGAAACACCATCGCTTCTGTGACCCTGAGCGGAAACACTGCCTTCTTTGAGGTTAACTGGGCCGGGGCCGGCACAGCTTCGCAGTCGAGCGAAGCAGCCGGCGGCGAGGCCGCACACGCGAACGATGGGAACACGGACGGATTTTTCGCAAATGGCTCCGTCACGCTGAATGCTCTTGCAGAGGATCCCGGATGGTGGGAAGTCGATCTGGGAGCGACGAAACCGATCGGACGTCTCAAGGTATGGTTCCGCACGCTAACCGCTGGGGAGTGCCAGGACTTGTTCAATTCCTGCACCGTGCGAAACGATGACTTCACGGTGAGCATCCTGGATGTGGGCCGCAACGTTGTTTGGTCCCGCACCTACCCAGGCCGCCCGCCTCTCCAGGTCGCTTACAACCTGCCAGCTGGAGTGTCCGGACATTTCGTTCGCTTCGAGTCCCAAACCCCGCTCACTACCGGTGATGGCCGTTTCTCCCTCGCCGAAGTTCAGGTAATCGCGCCCTACGAGAACGTGAGCCTGACTGTTTCCACCGATCTTCCGGCGGCGACGAGCGTTACCGAAAATCGACGCCTCACCCTCGGTCCGGTGGCCGCTTCACTGACTGGAGCGGCTAATGCGCCGTCCGATGTCATCTCTTACCAATGGCAGGAAAACGGGGTTGACATTCCCGGAGCAAACAATGCTGCCTACCAAACAGCCCCGTTGGCCCTGAGCCAGTCGGGAATTCGCTTCCGTTGCCGTATCCTGACCTCAGGACAGGTGGCGACGAGCACGGAAACGGTGGTCACTGTCGACAAGGACACCGTACCCCCAACGATCAAGAGCGTTGTATCAGGAATCTCTTACACGGATGTGACGATCGTGTTTTCTGAGACTGTTGAGACGGGAAGCTCAGGCGATCTCAGAAGTTACGGCATCGCAGGCTTGGACATCACCGAGATCACCGTCCTCAGTTCAGTTTCTGTTCGATTGACGACCTCGGTCCAGAAACCGGGAGAGTCTTACACACTCATCGTGACCCAAGTTCGCGATGTGGCCGCAGGGGTAGGTAACCCTATCGCCGCGAACTCCGCCTTTCGGTTTAATGCCCCGCGCGCGGACGCCGAAAAATTCGTGGTTGTGCGTGACTTAGGTAATCCCAAGGACACGCAATGGAACACTGCACGCGGAACAGTGAGCTACGTGTATGAGATCTCGAAGTACAAGGTCACTAACCTTGAGTATGCAGCCTTCCTCAATGCCAAAGCCAAGTCCGATCCCAACAGCCTTTGGGGCGGAGGTGGTGAAATTCTCAGAGAAGGTGACGAGGGTAGCTACATCTACACTGTGGCGGAAGGTCGGGAAAATCGCCCGGCTAGGTGGGTGGCAACCGTCGACGCGATGCGAATGGCAAACTGGCTCAGCAATGGGGGTCGTGAGGATAGCGACACCGAGACTGGAGCCTACACGTTCACGGGCTACAACACGGTGAGCGGACGCAACCCGAATGCAGATTATTTCCTTCCCACGGATGACGAGTGGTATAAGGCGGCATTCTACGATCCTACCAAGGGTGGAGTCGGAGGGTATTGGCAGTATCCCATGCGGACGGACAACCCCGCCGATCTCGTCTCCGAGCTCCCGCCTGGGGCACCTTTCTCGGCGAACTTCAATAGCGTCAATGGTGCAGACGGAGGCACTACGGACGTGGGCGCTTACACGGCGGCGTCGAGCTACTACGGGACGTTCGATCAAGCTGGTAACACATGGGAATGGCACCAACCCGCAACGCCAGGGGCTGGGCGCACAGGTCGTCGCAGTGGATCTTGGGCCAACGCGATCAATCGACTTTCAGCAGTCACAATCGCGGATAACAACATCGGCAATCCGGGACAGAGCGAGCACCAGAGTTTCCGCCTCGCACGTGCGCACCGCATTCGACTCGAGTTGGTTACCGTCGGTAACCCAGGAAATCCGAAGGACACGGCATGGAACACCGCCCGCGGGACCGTGGACTCGGTCTACCAAATTGGTAAATACAAGGTGAAGAACTCGGACTACGCCGCGTTCCTCAACGCTAAAGCCAAGTCCGATCCCAACAGCCTTTGGGGCGGAGGTGGTGAAATTCTCAGAGAAGGTGACGACGGTAGCTACACCTACACCGTGGGCGAAGGTCGGGAGAATCGCCCGGTCAGGTGGGTCGCGGCCGTCGATGCAATGCGGATGGCCAACTGGCTTCACAACGGAGGTACGGAAGCAAGTGACACCGAAACGGGATCTTACACCTTCACGGGCTACAACACCGTCAGCGGGCGCAACCCGCAGGCCACTTACGTTATTCCCACGGATGACGAGTGGTATAAGGCGGCATTCTACGATCCTACCAAGGGTGGAGTCGGAGGGTATTGGCAGTATCCCATGCGGACGGACAACCCCGCCAATCTCGTCTCCGAGCTCCCGCCTGGGGGACCTTTCTCGGCGAACTTCAATAGCGTCA
>CAMCFL010000011.1 GCA_945873715.1 Akkermansia muciniphila | reverse complement strand
ATCTGATCACCCTCGGCCAGAAGCTGAAGGACGCGGGGCAGCTCGATGGCATCGGTGGGCTTGCCTACCTGTCGCAGCTGATGGACGCGGTCCCGAGTGCCGCGAACCTGGCGTATTACCTCGATATTGTCCGGGAGAAGCATGTTCTCCGGCGGATCCTCGCGACCTGCACGGAGGTTCTGGGAAAGCTGCATGGTCACGAAGGGACCGTCGATTCCCTCCTGGATGAGGTGGAACGGGACATCCTCAAGATCAGCGAGGATCGTGAGGAAGTGGGCGGGCGGACCATGAAGGAGTTGGTTCGCAGTGCGGTCGACATGATCCAGGAGTACCACCAGCGGAAGGGTGGGTTGACCGGATTGCCGACCGGCTTTGCCGACTTCGACAAGATGACCAGCGGATTGCAGCCGGCAGACATGGTGGTCATCGCAGCGCGGCCCTCGATGGGGAAGACTTCGCTGGCGATGAACATTGCGGAGCACGTGGCGGTGGAGGTGGGGCTCCCCGTGGGTGTCTTCAGTCTGGAGATGACCTCGGAGTCGCTGGTGATGCGGATGCTGACCTCCCTCGCCCGGGTCAATGGGCGGATGATCCGGGATGGGTTCCTTTCCGAGGGCGATTTCCGACGGCTCACCGCCGCCGCTTCCAAACTGAGCCGGGCTCCGCTCCACATCGACGACACCCCGGGCCTTTCGATCCTCCAGCTCCGTGCCCGTGCCCGACGGATGTGGCAGCAGCACGGCGTGAAGCTGTTCATCATCGATTACCTCCAGTTGATGCACTCGACCTCCAAGAAGGCGTCCGACAGTCGTCAGCAGGAGGTGGCGGAACTCTCGAACGGCGTGAAGGCGCTGGCCAAGGAACTGAAGGTCCCGATCATCGTCCTCTGCCAGTTGAACCGCGAGCTGGAGAAGGACAAGGACCGGAAGCCCAAGCTCTCCGACCTTCGTGAATCCGGGGCGATCGAGCAGGATGCAGATCTGGTGGGGTTGCTCTACAAGCCCTCGCAGGAAGACGATGACCAACGTCGGGAAGACACCGAGGCCCGGGACGATGGCATGGCGGCCACGCCGGTAAACCTGCTGATTGCCAAGCAGCGCAATGGTCCCACCGGCGACGTCTGCCTGACGTTCCTCAAGGGCATCACCCGGTTCGAGAGTGCCTCCAAGATTGCCCAGGCCGACTGAAAGACTCCGCGATTGGGTGTTGCACGGGCATCCATCGATTGGGTTTCATCCCCGGGGCCGAGTCAGTTCAAGTCCGTCATGAAACCAGCTTCCCACCGGTGGAACCAAATCTGCGCCGTCCTGGTCGCCTGCCTCCACCTGTCGGCACTTGCCCAGGAGGTGGTGACCATCCAGAAGGTCGTCATTGTTCATGTTGGACCCGCGACGGTGTCGGATGACCTCATCCGGGCGAACATGCGGGTCAAGGAAGGGTCGGCCTTCTCGCAGGATTCCGTCGACGCTGACGTCCAGAGTCTCCACAAGACCGGCTTCTTCCAGAACATCCGGGTGGGACAGGAGCGGGATGCGCGTGGCGTGACGTTGACCTATCGGTTGCAGTCCAAGCCGGTGCTCACGGAGATCCGGTTCAGCGGCAACAAGAAGTACCGCGCGAGCAAGCTCCGCAAAAAGCTGACTTCCAAGGTGGGCGAGCCCTTGGATCAGCTGAAGCTCTTCAACGATTCCCAGGAGATCCTCAAGATGTACCAGAAGGCCGGCCTCCAGAAGACGGAGGTCGTGCCGGTGCCGGCGATCAATGAAGAACTCGGTCGCGGCATCGTGACCTTCGAGGTTCGCGAGGCTCCCAAGGTCCGGATCAAGGACGTCACCTTCGAGGGCGCCCAGGACATGAAGACCCGGAAGCTTCGGCGGGTGGTGAAGACCCGACGTTGGTGGATGTTTTCCTGGATCACGGGCTCCGGGAAGCTCAAGGACGATGTCTTCGAGGAGGACAAGGAGCGGTTGCGCGAGTTCTACACGGAACAGGGCTACATCGATTTCGAGCTGAAGGACGTCAAGTTCGACAGCCTGACAACCAACCGAATGGTGGTCCGGTTCCAGATCGAAGAGGGAACGCCCTATAAGGTCGGCGGTGTCCGCTTTCAGGGCAATGAGCTGTTCTCCCGGGATGAGATTGTCGGAAATCTCCGGACCCGCGACGGGGACAAGATCAAGTACGGTCTCGTCTTGAAGGACGGAGAGAAGTTCACGCCGAAAGGGCTGCAACGGGATGTGGATTCCATCCGGGACTTCTATAGCTCCCGCGGTTACATCGACGTGGATATCCAGTCCGAGAAGATTCCCAACGTCGAGAAGGGGACGCTCGACCTCAACTACCGGGTGGTGGAGGGCGAGAAATCCTACGTCGAGAAGATCGAGATCAAGGGCAACGTCCGCACCAAGGACAAGGTGATCCGCCGGGAACTGGCGATCACCCCTGGCGAGACCTTTGACATGGTCCGGGTCAAGCTCAGCAAGAGTCGCCTGGAACAGATGCAGTACTTCGAGAAGGTCGATACGACCCCGGAGGATACGGAGATTCCCAACCGCAAGAATCTGGTCATCGGGGTGGAGGAGAAGCGCACCGGAAATGCGATCATCGGCGCCGGTTTCAGTTCGATCGATTCCCTGGTCGGGTTTGTCGAGGTCAGTCAGGGCAATTTCGATCTCTTCAATCCGCCCACTTTTACCGGTGCCGGACAGAAAGCCCGCCTTCGTCTCCAGGCCGGGACGCGTCGTCAGGACTACGTGGCGACCTTCATCGAGCCGTGGTTCCTCGGCCGGCGCCTGTCCCTCAGCACCGAGTTGTTCCATCGCCAGTTGAACTTCCTTTCCGACAACTACGAGCAAAGCCAGACCGGCGGTCGCGTCGGCCTCACCCGGCAACTGCCGCTGAATCTGATCGGCGGGATCAACTACACGCTTGAGTCCATCGGCCTGACTTTCGACGACAATTACCGAAATTCCTTCCCGGACTCCGTTGTCCTCCAGGAATCGGGAAGACGCCTGGTTTCCCGGGTCGGTGCCACCTTGGCCTATGACACGCGGAATTCATTTCAGCTGCCGACCAAGGGACATCGGATCGAGCTCTTGCCTGAGTTGGCCGGTGGCCCGTTCGGGGGTGACTCCGACTACTATCGGTTCGAGTTGAGGGCGTCCCAGTACTGGAACCCCGGGCGGCTCTTCACCGAGACCAGTTACTGGCAGGATGTCTTCGAAGGCCACGTCCTGGAACTCAGTGGACGGGTGGGCGTGGTCAAGGCCTACGGGGATGGCGACCGGGGACGACAGGATCGGGTTCCACTGTTCGATCGGTGGTATCTGGGCGGTCTGACGTCGCTGCGCGGGTATCGGTTCCGGCAGGTGGGACCCCGCGATCCGATCTCGGGTGAGCCGGTGGGCGGCGGCACGTACTGGTTCGGCGGTGCGGAATACAGCGTTCCGATTATCGAACGTCTCCGGTTTGCCGTGTTCTATGACGTGGGCATGGCGTATCCCGAGGCCTACAGTTTTTCGCCTCAGGAGTATGTGGACCTGAATGGAAGGCGGCAGACGACGCGCCTGTACAACGACAACTGGGGTATTGGCTTGCGGCTCAATCTCCCGATCGGGCCGCTCCGGCTTGATTATGGTATCCCGATGTCGCACGACACCCGTTCGAGTGGCGGGGGCCGGTTCCAGTTTGGGGTGGGATACACCCGTGATTTCTGAAAAAGTGACCCGACAATAACGACAGCATGAATGCGAACGTGATGAAACGACTGGCTGGAATTGCGGCTGCGGTGATGTTTACCGTCGCTGCGCAGGCTCAGTCCAAGATGGCAGTGGTGGACTTGAAGAAGGTCTTCGACGGCTACTGGCGAACCAAGCAGGCCGACACCCAGCTCAAGGAGCGTGCCAGTGATCTCGAAAAGGCGCGCAACGGCATGGTGGAGGACTACAAGAAGGCCAGCGAAGACTTCAAGAAGATCCTGGACGGTCTGAATGACCCCGCCGCCTCGGCCGACGAGAAGGAGAAGCGCAAGAAGGAAGCGGAGAAGAAGCAGGGCGAAGTGCGCGAGTTGGAAACCAGCATCCGGACCTTCGACGAGAACTCCCGCAAGACGATCGTCGAGATGCAGAAGCGCATGCGTGAATCCGTGCTGCGCGACATCCGTGGAGTCGTCGAGGAAAAGGCGAAGACCGGCGGCTACCAGGCGGTCCTCGACACCGCGGCCGAGTCGATCAACCAGACTCCGGTGGTGGTTTACACCAGCTTGGTCGGGGGATCGGACGACTTGTCCGACGGCGTGTTGAAGTCCCTCAACGCCAATGCACCGGCTGAAGGCGCCAAGAAGGAAGAAGAGAAGAAGGACGAGAAGAAGTGATCGGGCGCTGACTTCCCTTGAACCTCGGGTTCCACGACACGAAGGCGCAGGATTTCCTGCGCCTTCGTTCATTTGCATCATGATCTCCGCCGTCATCGTCGCCGCCGGTCGGGGTACCCGCATGGGGCCCGGGATCGACAAGCTGTTCCTCGAAGTGGCCGGTGCCCCGGTCGTCGCTCATACGTGGCGCCGCTTCGACCGGGCTCCGGTCATTGACGAGGTCGTGCTCGTCGTCCGCGAGGGGATGGAATCCGCGTTTGAGGAACTGGCATCCGGCCCGGTGGCCGCCACCAAGCCCTGGCGATGGGTCCATGGCGGGGCCGAGCGTCAGGATTCTGTCTGGAACGGCGTTCAGGCGGTCAAGTCGACATCCCGTTTGGTGGCGATCCAGGACGGGGCCCGGCCCTGCACCCATCCGGACCATCTGCGGGATTGTCTCATCGCCGCGGACCGATGCGGCGCGAGTGTTGGAGCTCAACGGGTGACCGATACCATCAAGGAAAGCGATGAGCGCGGGTGCATTGCCCGGCACCTGGATCGATCGCGTCTGTGGGCGGTGCAAACACCCCAGTGTTTCCGGGTTGAGGTCATCCGCGCCGCGCTTTCAGAAGTCCGACGACGTGGGGCGCAGGTGACGGACGATACCGCAGGATGCGAGTTGATCGGGCAGACCGTGGAATTGGTGGAAGGCCGGTGGCCCAATCCCAAGGTGACGACGCCTTCGGACCTGCCTTACATCGAACTGCTGTTGGCGGCAGGTGGGCTGGCGCCAGGCGGCGATGTGCGAACCGCCCGCTGAGGGCAGCGGGCCTTCAATCACTCCTGCCCACCCGCGAAGCGCCCGGTTCTTTCGCCCTGGTGAGATTGGTCTTGTGGGGATTTGGCCACAGGCGTGAACCTGCGCACGATGCACGTCCTGCTGGCGGCCAGCGAACTACACCCGTTTTCCAAGACCGGGGGGTTGGCGGATGCCGTTGCCGCGCTCGCCCAGGCGATCGCCCAAGCGGGTTGTCGGGTGACGATGGTGACACCGCTGTACCGGGGGCTGAAGGAGAGATATCCGGCGATCCGGCCGATGGGTTGGAAGTTTGATGTTCCGATGGGACCCGACTCCGTTTCGGGAGAGTTCCACCGGCTCGATCCGGCACCGGGACTCTCCTGCTGGTTCGTCGATCAGCCCGGTTTTTACGATCGTCCAGGTCTCTACAATCAGGGGCAGAAGGATTATCCGGACAACGCGCAACGATTCCTGTTCCTCGCCAAGGCGGCGATGCTCGCGGCGCGTTTTCATCCGGATCCACCGTCCATCCTCCACTGCCATGACTGGCAGGTGGGCCTGTTGCCGTTGCTGGTCCAGCATGCCCGGGTGACCGGGATCTGGCCGTCGGCACCGCGCACCGTCTTCACGATCCACAATCTGGCCTATCAGGGTTCGTTTCCCGTCGAGGCATGGCAGTACACCAACCTTCCGCTGAGCTGGTTCCACCTGGAGAGCGCGGCCCACCACGGTCGCCTCAATTTCCTCAAGGGAGCGCTCTACCTGGCGGACGCCCTGACCACGGTCAGTCCGCGGTATGCCCTCGAGATCTGTACCAAGGAGTACGGATGCGGTCTGGAAGGCGTCCTGAGGCGACGCGAGCACGACCTGACCGGGATCCTCAACGGAGTGGACTACGCCGAGTGGAATACGGACGCGAACCCCGCCCTGCCACACGCCTACGACCTGCATCATCCCGCGGGCAAGGCCGCCAACAAGGCCGAACTCCAGGCAGAGATGGGATTGCCGGTCCGTCCGGAGGTTCCGCTCTTCGGCAATATCTCGCGACTCACCGATCAGAAAGGCTGCGACCTGATTGCCGGGGCACTGGAGGTCTTGCTTCCCGACTCCTCTTTGCAGTTCGCGCTCCTGGGGAGTGGGGATCCCGTGCTGGAGGCTGCCTTTCGCGATCTGGCTACCCGCTTTCCGGAAAAGGTCGCCGTCCGGATCGGCTTCGATGCCCGTCTCGCCCACCGCATCGAGGCCGGTTCTGATTTCTATCTGATGCCGTCCCGGTTCGAGCCGTGCGGGCTCAACCAGATGTATTCCCTGCGGTATGGAACCATTCCGGTGGTCCGCTCTACCGGAGGGTTGGCTGACTCGGTGGTGGACCCCCGGGACGATGCCGATCGCGCGACCGGAATCCATTTCCATGAGACCACCATCGACGCGCTCGTGTGGGCGATGCGCAAGGCGGAGGCGGTGTTCGGGGATCCTTCGGCGCTCCAGCATTTCCGCTCGAACGGGATGAAGGCGGATTTCTCCTGGGACAAGCAGGCGATGGAGTATCTCCATCTTTATCGGGATGTCCTTCATGGTCCGTGATTGGTGACGACAGCGGGTTCTGGGTAGGGTGACCCCGTGTCCGGAACACTGGTCGTCAATGAAGTCTATCTCAGTTTGCAGGGGGAAAGCACCTTTGCGGGGCTTCCCTGCGTGTTTGTGCGGCTGACCGCCTGCAACCTGCGCTGCTCCTACTGCGATACCGCCTACGCGTTCACCGAGGGGACGCGCCGTGAGATCTCCGAGGTCCGGGCTGAGATCGAGCGTCTCGCCAGGACCTATGCGCCCCCGGGGAACGTCGCTGGCTTTCCCGTTGTTCCCGACCTGGGAACTCCTGCGCGGCATCGGTTGCCCCTCGTGGAATTCACCGGTGGCGAACCCCTCCTGCAGCCGCGGGCTGCCGCCCTGATGCGCGATCTGTGCGACGCCGGGTTCACCGTCCTGGTGGAGACTTCCGGGGCCCACGACATCGGAGTCCTCGACCCTCGCGTGCGCCGCATCATGGATCTCAAGGCTCCTTCGTCCGGCGAGGATGGCCGGAATCGCTGGGCCAACCTCCCGCTCCTGCGGGGAACGGACGAAGTGAAGTTCGTCCTGGGAACGTGGGAAGACTACGCGTGGATGCGTCAGGTCCTCGCCGAACATTCGTTGGCCACGATCTGTCCCGTGCTGGTGTCGTGGGTTGCCCCGTTGGAGCCGCATCAACGGGATCCGTCGCTCAAGCCGGTGCCCGAAGGCCACCGGCCGATCACCCGGCGGGAGTTGGCCGATCGCATCATTGAGGATCGGCTTCCGGTCCGGTTCCAGCTGCAGATGCACAAGTACGTCTGGTCGCCGGACGCCCGCGGAGTGTGAACGTGGCCATGCAACGCGACGAAATCCTGGAGACGCTGCGTCGGCACGAGTCGCGCAACATCACCCATGTCGATCCTGCGGCGGGTTGGCCCCTGGTCTGGGAGCGCGCCCGGGGATGTTCGGTCTGGGATTCCGAGGGACGCCGGCATCTCGATCTGACTGCGGCATTCGGCGTCGCTGCCGCCGGCCATGCCAATCCGCGGGTGGTGGCGGCGGCGCGGCGGCAGGCGGGTCTGCTTCTTCACGGGATGGGCGACGTCCATCCCCACCGCGGCAAGGCAGAGTTGGTCGCTGAGTTGAGCCGTCGGACCTTCGGACGCTGGGTGCCCGGCGGAGTCGGGAAGAGCATCCTGACGGGCTCGGGTTCCGATGCGGTCGAAGCCGCTCTCAAGACCGCCCGTCTCGCGACCGGAAGGGCAGGGGTGATCGCCTTCGAGGGGGCCTACCATGGATTGGGATACGGCGCACTCAACGCCACCCACCGGGAACATTTCCGGGGACGCTTCCGGGATCAGTTGGGTGGCTTCGTCGAGTTCGTTCCCTTTCCTGCCTGTGCCACCTGCGATTGTGTTTCTTCCGCTCCCCCATGCGGCCAGATCGCGACGATTGGGCGAGCGATGGACGCCCTCGCCGCAAGCCGGCCAATCGGTGCCGTGCTCATCGAACCGATCCAGGCCCGGGGCGGGATCCGCGTTCCGCCGGAAGGATTCCTGACCGCCCTGCGCCAGTGGTGCGATCGTCACGGCGCGTTGATGATCTTGGATGAGATTTACACCGGCTTCGGCCGGACGGGGCGTTGGTTTGCCTGCGAACACGAAGGGGTCGTTCCGGATCTGGTTTGCCTGGGCAAGGCGTTGACCGGGGGATTTCCCATGGGTGCCTGCGTGGGACGGGCCGAGCTCATGGATCAGGCCTGGCCCGAGTCGGACGGCGAGGCGATCCACACCAGCACCTTTCTCGGTCACCCCGTTGGATGCGCGATGGCCTTGGCGCAGATGACCGAGCTGGAAGCCCGGGGCCTGGTCGAGCGGGCGGCCACCGAGGGTGCCTGGCTTCGGGGAAAACTGGAGCTGCTGGCGAAGTCGGGGGATCGTTTGCAACTCCGCGCCGTCGGGCGCGGATTGATGGCAGGGTTGGAGGTGCGCACGCGCGATGGTGCCGGGGCAGGGCACCTCGTCGTTCAGACCATGCAACGATTGCTGAAGGACCGTATCCTGATCCTGCCCGAAGGCGCGGGTGCGGAAGTGTTGAGTCTCACTCCGCCCCTGACGATCGGGCGGCGCGAGTTTTCCCGGGCACTGGGCGTGATCGTGGCGCGATTGATGGAAACAGCTTCATGAACCTGACTGAAATGAGGCGCCTGCTGGCGTCGAGGAATCTCCAACTGACCAAGAGTCTCGGGCAGAATTTCCTCCATGATGGCAACCAGCTCCGGCGCATCGTCGCCGCCGCGGAGTTGCAGGCTTCCGACCGGGTGTTGGAGGTCGGCCCGGGACTCGGACCCTTGACGGAGTTGTTGCTGGCGGGTGCCGCCGAGGTGCTGGCGGTGGAGAAGGATTCGCGGTTGGTGGAGATCCTGCGCGACCGGTTTGGCTCGGATGAACGCCTTCAACTGGTGCAGGCCGATGCGCTCCAGTGGTTGAAGGCCGGGACGCGCGATTGGTCGGGGTGGAAGTTCGTTTCCAATCTGCCCTACTCGGTCGGCTCGCCGATCCTCGTGGAGCTGGCCCTCGCTCCCAGGCCGCCGCAGCGGATGGTGGTGACCCTCCAGGCTGAAGTGATCGGAAGGATCGTCGCCCGCCCGGCCACGGCCGAGTACGGCGTCCTGACTCTGCTCACCGCCCTCCATTACTCGGTCACCGACAGCTTCAAGGTGCCGCGCGACTGCTTCTTCCCGACGCCTGATGTCGAGTCCGCCTGCGCCGTGTTGTCGGCGCGGCAGGGGGCGGAGATCCCGGAGGAGTGGGTTGGAACCTACGTGGACGTGGTGAAGGTCGGGTTTGGCCAGCGCCGCAAGATGATGCTCAAACTGCTGGCGGACCTTTGGCCGAAGGACGCCGCTGCCGCCGCGATGACCGCTGCCGGCATCGCCCTCACCGAACGGGCGGAACGGGTCTCACGCGAGCAGTTCGTCGAGGTCGCACGCTGCCTCCTCAGCGTGCCCCGGAGACGGTAGACGGGCGGCGCGGGTTGCGGGGAACCGGCAGTGGTCCATCCGCAGATGGCGCAGATAACGCAGATGGAAAGCCCCGCTGATCTGCCCCATCTGCGGATCCATCTCTGAGTTCACCCATCAGACCCCACGGGCGAGCGTCCAGACGACGACTTCGTCCGCACCCATCCGCCGCAGGATCCGGGCGACCGCATCCGTCGTGGCACCCGTGGTCAGCACATCATCCACCACGATCCACCGGGTGTTTGGGAGGCGGGGTTCCCCAATCGCCTTGAAGGCGCGGCGGACGTTGGCCGCCCGTTCCTCCCGGGTCAGCCGGGTCTGCGAAGATGTCGATTCGATCCGCCGGATCAGGCGGGTCTCGACGGGAATTCCAAGCGCCCCCCCGAGGAGATGGGCGAGGCGTTCGGCCTGGTTGAATTCCCGCTCCCGCTCGCGCACCGGATGGAGCGGGACGGGCACGATCCCATCCCAGGATTGGTTTGCGAGATCGGCCTGCGCGGCCGGGATCCAGAGGTCGCGGAAGAAGGGTTCGAGCCAGAAGGCGCGATGATATTTGTAGAGATGGATGGCGTCCCGCGCGACTCCCTTGGCCTGGACGGCAGAGCGGGCGCGACTGAAGGCGAGGTTCCGATCGACGCAGTTCGGACATTCGAAGCTGGCTGTGATGTCGCCGGGAAACGGGAGGCCGCAGCGTTGGCAGGCGGGTTCGCACACCGGAATGACCGAGGCCTTGCACCCGTCGCAGACCCAACCCTGTGCGGGACAGGCATGTGCCTGATGGCAGATCTGACAGCGCTCGGGATAAAACAGGGAAAGCAGGGCATCGATCCCCGCATGAATGGGTATGCAAATCACGTTGGTTCGGCCCGGGTCCGCGGCCGGAGGGCAACATGAACGACGACGGCCTGAAGCGCCAACAACCCGAGTGCCACCCATCCATCAAACAACTTTCCCGTTCCCCACACGCGATGATCCGCGCCCGCGAGATCCGAGGTCGCCAGGCCATAGGCCTTCAACCAGAAGATCCACCCCGCATGCAGCCCGATGGAGAAGGCGAGACTCCCCGTCCGCTCCCGGGCGAGCGCCAACATCCCGCCCGCCACCACCAGGCTCAGCCAACCTGGGATGAGCGCCGTCGGATCGGTGAATCCCCGGAGCATCCGGCCCAGCGTCCAGAGTCCCGTCCAGGCATCGACGTGTTCCGGTCGCGGGGGACGTTCAAAGAAGTGAACCCAGGAGTAGAGCGCGCTGGTGATCGCCGCGGTCACCAGGAATCCGGCGCTCCGACGCAGGACGCCATGCAACACGCCCCGGAACAACAATTCCTCCAGGCAGGCAACCACTCCGGCCGACAACGCCGCGGTGGCCAACCGACGCAACCATCGTGACAGATCCGGAGGAGGTACCCATTCGCGCCCGCCAAAAACCAGCGCGAGGACCGTCACCATTCCCAGGGCCAGAAATCCGAGGGCGAAGCCTCGTGTCAGACCCGGCCACCACGGACCGGTCCAGCCGATCTCGCGGAGCGAGCGGATCCGGAACGCCTTCACCAACGGCCAAAGTCCGATCAGGGCCAACCCGAGGAGACACCGGTTCACGTAGCGATGGAACGGCTGATCTGCCGTGTGCTGGAGGCTGGGATGGGCTGCCGCCAGTGCCTGCGTCCCATGCCACAACGCGGGCGCCAGCAGCGCTCCGCCCAGGAAGACGGCGGTGAGGTAGAGGAACAGCACCCGGGCGGCGGACATGCCGCGAGGCTAGAATGCGGCGGAAGGAATTCGAAGGGCGAAGTCTCACCTCCAGACGGGGACCTCGCTGACGTTCCCAGAATCGCGGGCGTCCTCGGCCACTCAAGCGATCGAGCCGGTTTCACCACGGAGGGCGCAGGGGAACGCGGATGGGACGGGACTGCGTCACGGGATCAAGCCGCGAGATGACTCCTGATGCACTCCTGCGAACGAGGGTGTCGACGCCCCGCCGGTACCGGGCAGGCAATGGGGTCGCGTCTATATTGTTGACGATTGGTGGTTGTTCCGCTGTTTGCGCGGCCAAATGTAAATAATATAGACGCGACCCCATTGTTTGCCCGCGTCCTGTCGAAGGCCATCTACGATTCGATCCCGTTGGATGCACCGGTGAGATCGGGCGGGATGGAGGAAGGGGATGGTGCTGGAGGCGAGCTTTCCTGAGGCGGCGAAGAAGAATCGCCCGCTGAGGGCAGCGTGCCTGCAACGGTGACAACCCACTCAAGATGCGGCCGGCGGTGAAGTCCGCCGAAAAATGTCCTTTGACAGACCCCGGGATTCTCGGGCATTGGTTCTGTGCTCCGGAAACGGGGCACTCATCCAGAGTGGCAGAGGGACTGGCCCGATGAAGCCACGGCAACCGGCAGCGCTGACAGTGCTGCGACCAGGTGCCAAATCCAGGTCTCTCCGAAAGGAGGGGCGAAGATGAGGAGCGTTGGTCAGGAAATCTTTCCGACCCCTTCTCGCTTCGTGGGAAGGGGTTTTTTCGTGGCCGGATGCCGCGCTTGAAGCTTCCCCGCCCGCCGATGCCCTCTGGACCGCGTGCCCGCGCCGGGATCGGAAGACAGACGTATGAGCCAGACGCAGCAGGGATTCATGAAGGCACTGAAGTGCCGCGAGTGCGGTCGCGAATATCCGCTCGCAGCCACCCACGTGTGTGAATTCGACTTCGGTCCGCTGGAAGTCGCCTATGACTACGAGCGCATCCGAAAGGTCCTGACCCGGGAATCCATCCAGGCCCGGCCCCAGAACATGTGGCGCTACCGGGAACTGCTCCCGGTTGCCGGCGAACCCACCGTGGGTCGTCAGGTCGGCTACACGCCCCTGATCAAGGCCGATCGCCTCGCCCGTCGGCTCGGGATCCGGGAACTGTGGGTCAAGAACGACGCGGTGAACTACCCGACGCTGTCGTTCAAGGATCGGGTGGTCAGCGTGGCGTTGAGCCGTTCGGTCGAACTCGGCTTCAAGACGGTGGCCTGTGCTTCCACGGGCAACCTCGCCAACTCGGTGGCCGCCAACGCGGCCTCTGCCGGTCTCGAGGCCTACGTTTTCATTCCGCACGACCTGGAGCAGGGCAAGGTCATCAATTCGCTGGTGTACGGAGCCCGGGTCATCGGGATCAAGGGACACTATGACGAGGTGAACCGCCTGTGCGCGGAGATCGCCGGCAAGTACCCGTGGGCGTTCGTGAACGTCAACATGCGCCCTTACTACGCCGAGGGATCCAAATCGATGGGCTTCGAGATCCAGGAACAACTCGGCTGGCGCATCCCCGAGCACACCGTGGTCTGCATGGCCTCCGGTTCCCTCCTGACCAAGATCCACAAGAGCTACCAGGAGTTCTCCAAGCTCGGCATCGTCCACGAATCCTCCTGGAAGATCCACGGCGCGCAGGCAACCGGATGCAATCCCATCACGATGGCCCAGAAAGCGGGCCTCGACTTCTTCAAGCCGCAAAAGCCCAACACCATCGCCAAGTCCCTGGCCATCGGGACGCCGGCAGACGGCTTCTACGCCCTGCGCGTCATGAAGGAAACCGGTGGGCACGGCGACGACGTCACCGACGACGAGATCCGTGAGGGCATCCGCCTGCTGGCGGAATGTGAAGGCGTCTTCGCTGAGACAGCCGGTGGCGTCACCGTCGGAGTAGCCAGGAAGCTGATCGCCCAAGGCCGGATCCCGGCCGATTCGAGTGCCGTGCTCTGCATTACAGGCAATGGCCTCAAGACGCTGGACGCCGTCGCCGGGCACGTGGGCGAAACCCAGGAGATCCGTCCCAGCCTGCGGGAGTTCGAGGCGTTGATCGCTTCGGACCGGACCCATGGCGCGGCTGCGGTCGCCGGACGCTGATCCCACCCGATTCTACCTCGATCGTATCCGGGCCATGAGCGTGCGCGTGACCATTCCTCCCACCCTGCGGAGGCTCTGTGGAGGCGAAGATCAACTGCGGGTGCAGCCCGGGACGGTCTCGGATCTGTTGGTGCAATTGCAGCAACGGTACAACGGAGTTCGCGAGCGGCTCTGCGACGAGCAGGGGCAGATCCGGGGTTCAGTGCTGGTCTTCGTCAACGACGAGGACATCCGCTTCCTTCGACATCAGCAAACCGAGCTGAGGCCGGGGGATGAGGTGAGCATCATCCCCGCCTTTGCCGGGGGCTGAGGCGGGGGGGCAGGTTGCGTTGGTCGTGGATGTGGGCCGCCTGCCCTCAGGCGGCGATGGGAGAAGCGCCCGCTGAGGGCAGCGGGCCTACAACCGTGGGGAGTCAATGGGGTCAGATCTGTAAAGTGTAGTATCCAGGCACTCGAGACATTGGCAGGCGACAGGCGCGACCCTTGCGGATCCAGTTTCCGAGGTCGGGAATATGGGTAGCACCCACGGCCTACCAGAGTCCCCTGCCAAAGCGGTGGCTGACACCATGCGGACTGCTCCAGGACGCTTCGCGGGCAGGCTTGTGGGTGAGGACCTCGGCAGGCGCGATCCATCCGGGGCGATGGGGTTCTTGGCTGCGTACCGGCGGTTGGGCAACTGCCGGCGACCTTGCGGGGCGCCTCCCGCGTCTGGTTGGACGACCGCAGCCCAGGAGCGGAAACGGGGGAAGGCTGATCAAGAAGGGCCCAGAGGACTCAAATGTTGAATTTATAGATCTGACCCCATTGACTCCTCCGCCGAACAGCTCCGCGAACAAGAGGAGAAGGCGCAGGCCATGGGGCGGCGTGTGGCGCCAATGCAAACACTCCTGCCCGTCGTGGTCCAATTGACGTCACAGTTCGTGCGGGCCGTTCGAAATGGAATCTTCGCCCAAATGCCCTGGAAGGACATCCTGAGAAGCCTGCGGGCGGCCACGTATGCCTCCCTTTGACGCCGGATGGACACCGTTGTCCCCCCTGACCCCATTGACTCCCCCCCGTTCGCAAGGGGGCAGTGTCAGGATGCGCCCCCTGCGCCCGACCCGCGAAAACCAGCCTTGTCCTGCGAACCTGAAAGGTCTCTCCTGCAAGAGTGCCTCCCGGTTCCGCATTTCTGCAAAAGCGACGGCATCCCACATGAACTGGTTCCAGCGTCTCATCACGAGGATGGTGTCCGGCCCAAGCGCCCGGGAAATGCCGGCCGAGTCGGACTTGTGGCGGAAGGTGGCGATCGTGAAACGCTGGCTGTTCGCATTTTGCCTGGCGACGTTTGGCGGGCATTGGGGAACCCTGGCAGGGTCATTTCTAAGCGCGGAATTGCTCCCGTCCGGCGGGGTGCGCCTGAGCTTTCCAGTCCAGCCGGCCTTCACACTGGAGCGCTCCGGCGAGTTTACGGCGGTCGAGTGGACGCGGGTGTTGGATGCGGCGGTGATGAACGGGGATCGGTTTCAGGTGGACCTGCTGTTGGGTGCCGAACCGGTGTTCTTCCGATTGCGTGAGGGGGCGTTGACGGTGCTGGCTTCCACGTCGCCCTTGCCCAGCGAGACGGGGGTGGCGGTGACCCGGGAAACCGTTGTCCATTTCACCCGACCCCTTTCACCTGAGACCCCGCTTACCCTGAGCCAATTCTACGCGACGTTTGGCAGCCGCCAGATCCTGTCGCGGGTCGAGGTGTCGGGCGACCGCCGTTCGGCCACGCTGTTCTACCTCGAGCCGCTGCCGGGCAACGCGCGGATCCAGGTGACGCTGGTCGGGACGGGCATCCGGGACAGTCTCGGGTGGGAGATCGATCCGGCCGGAAGCGGCCGACCGGGGAGCGTGGGGACGCTGTCCTTCGACACGTTGAACACGACCCCGCTGGCGGGAACGGCGGTGGTGGGACG
Source organism: Akkermansia muciniphila (assembly GCA_945873715.1). Taxonomy (GTDB): domain Bacteria; phylum Verrucomicrobiota; class Verrucomicrobiia; order Limisphaerales; family UBA9464; genus UBA6176. Next base: position 2,543 of record CAMCFL010000011.1, on the reverse strand, counting down.
GGTGTATGCGTCGGAACTGGTGCCGGGTCCGGACACCGGCACGAATGCGGTGAACCGGCCGTTGGCGGGAGTGACCATCACGGTGGACGGGATGGAGCAGACGCTCCGGGCCGTCACGGACGCCGAGGGGCGGTTCAAGCTGGAGCCGGCGCCCCCCGGCCGGTTCTTCGTCCACATCGACGGACGGACGGTGAGGAACCTGCCCGCCAACATCCGTTACCCGGACCTCGCCTATTATCCGGCGGTGGGAAAGGCGTGGGACGCGGTGGCCGGGAGGACCAACAACCTGGCGGGCGGCACGGGCGACATCTTTCTCCCGCTGATCAAGCCGGGAACCCTGCAGCCGGTCAGTTTGGTACAGGACACCACCATCGCTTTTCCGGCGGAAGTGGTCGCGGCGAATCCCGCGCTGGCCGGCGTGTCGATCACGGTGCCGGCCAACTCGCTCTTCAGCGACAACGGCACGCGCGGCGGCAAGGTGGGCATCGCGCCCGTGCCGCCGGACCGATTGCCCGGTCCGCTGCCGGAAGGTTTGGCGATGCCGATGGTGATCACGGTGCAGACGGATGGGCCGCTGAACTTCGACCGTCCGGCGCCGATCTGTTTTCCGAACCTGCCCGACCCGGTGCTGAAGGTGCCGCTTCCCGCCGGAAGCCGGCAGGCGCTGATTTCCTTCAATCACGACAAGGGCATCTGGGAGGCGGTCGGCTCCATGACTGTGAGTGCCGACGGCAAGATGATCTGCACCGACCCGGGCGTCGGCATCCGGCAACCGGGCTGGCACGGGGTGGGGCCGATTCCGGCGGGTCCACCGCCGCCGTTGGAGCGCCCCCCGGGTTGCAAGGACGATAGGGCTGCCGAGAATGAGTGTGTGGCGGCGTGCAACGCCCAGATCGAGCCCTGCATCAAACTTCACGTGGCTCGCTACTCCACGGCATTGTCTCTGTGTGACGTGCTGTGCATTCCCTGTGAGACCCCCGAGGGGGTGGCCAAGCGCGCCCAGTGCTATTCGGACGCCTTCAGGAAACTCGTTCGGCGCCGCGCCGAGTGCTACGCCGCAAACGTCGCCTGCATCGAATGGTGCATCGCGTGCTGGGGTCTGCCGCCTGAGCCCGCCAACCGCTTCGCTCTACCGGCCGGGGGTGATCCGATTGAGGATCGGATCGTCGGGTTGTACGCCCAGATGGAATTGCTGGTCTTGCCGTTCGTCACGGCGGGCGCCCCCTTGCCGACCGGGATCCTCGAGCAGGTCGAAGAGCTTCGCCTCCAGGCCGAGGCCGCGGCGGGCGGCGATGCGGCGGCCTACCTTCGAGCCAAGGTCATCGAGTACGAGGATGCGGCTGCGGCCCGATTCGGCGTGGATCTGGAGGACCTGAACCCGGGCAACGCGCCCGGCTACCCGATCCACTACGCCGCCACCATCCTGCAGCCCGAGGGACTCCTCACTCTGCGTGGGGTCACTGGGCCCTTTGGGCAGTATTCCCTGTTCGTCCCCCGGAATGGGCAATTGATCGACGTGGCCTTCTTCGATCCCAAGGGCGGCCGGTATGCATTGATCTCCACCAACCTGAATCCCAGGGCCCGGTATGTCCTCCCGCGCTTCACCCTGGCCCCCACCGGGGCGGGAGAACCCGACTCCGATGGCGATGGCTTGGCGGATGTGGTCGAGGAGGTCATGGGCACCGATGTCGTCCTCGCCGACACCGACGGCGACGGCATCCTTGACGGGATCGAAGTCGCCCAAGGCGGCAATCCGCTCGACGGTTTTGTGGCCCTCAATGGCGCCGTCGCGAGCACCCGGACACCGGGGACGGCGGTCGATGTCTGGGCAGGGCCCGGCCTGATCGTCACCGCGGAAGGGGCAGGGGGCATCTCGGTGCTGAACGCGTACCGTGGGGAGGCGGCGACGATCCTCGCGCATTTCGACAACCTCGGCAGCATCCAGCGCGTGGCCGGGGACGGCGGGTTGGTGGCCGGGGCGGCCGGGGCGGGTGGATTGGTCATCCTCGACCTGCGATCGGCGGACCGGATGGAGTTGCTCCAGGTGGTGCCGGGAGGCCAGGTCAACGCGGTGGCCGCAGCCGCGGGGCGGGCCTACGCCGGCCACGGCGATGGCCGGCTCACGGCGGTGGACCTGGCCAGCGGCCGGGAGTTGTCCGACCTGACCCTTCCCGCGGCCATCATCGACCTGGCCGTGTCGGGGGACCACCTGTACGCGCTGGTGGCGAACCGCCTCTATTCGATCTCCATCCGGCAGGGCACGCTGGAGTTGAAGGGCTCGGTTCAGGTTCGCGCGAACCCCACCAACCGCCGGCTGTTCGCCGGGGACGGCTTCGCCTTGGTGACGCACCTGGAAGGCTACGATGCCCTCAGCCTCGCCAACCCGGACCTGCCGTCGGTGGCCAAGGCCGGCAACTCGGCGCAGCGCGGGTGGCAACACCTCGTCGCCGACGGTTCGGGATTGGGGTTGGCCGCGGTCGGTCCGAATTCACCCGCCGGCGATGAGCGCAGTCTCGGCGTGTACGACATTGATCCCCTCGGGG
>CAMCFL010000010.1 GCA_945873715.1 Akkermansia muciniphila | reverse complement strand
TTGGCGGTGGCGGGCGTCTCGCATGTGCCGCGGCCGGTCTTGTTCCTCCCTGGGATCGCGGGTTCCTACCTCGACGACATCACGGGCAATTCGCTGATTCCAAACGTGATTGGCAATGCTGCCGGCGAACGCTGGATCGGGTTCGGGGTGGACGCCAACCACCGCGCGCTGAGCCTGACCAATGCGAACAGCACCAACATCGTGGCCTCGGATGTCATCCGACACGTGATCCGGCAGGCAGAGTTCCTTCCCATCTACAGCAATTTCCTGGGCTACCTCACCGACGACCTGGGGTTCGTCGAATACAACTACCGGGTGGGCCCTTACAAGGAATGGCCGAAGTACCGGGAGCCGACCAACGCCCTCATGGATCAGGGGTCCAGGCAGCCGGACCTGTTCGTCTATCCCTATGACTGGCGGCGCGACAACGGTGCGAACGCCACCAACCTGCAGGCGTATCTGAAGCTGATCCGGATGTTCCATCCCGAGATGGAGAAGGTGGACATCATCGCCCACAGCATGGGCGGGTTGGTGGCGAGGCGGTTCATCCTCGATCACCCCGGCGTGGTCCAGAAGTGCATCACCATCGCCACGCCGTGGCTGGGTGCGCCCAAGGCCATCGCCGCACTCGAGACCGGTGACTTCGATTCGTTGGCCATGAACCTGATCGTGCGGCCGGTCACCTTGCAGACGTTGGCGGAGGACTTCCCCGGGATGCACCAATTGCTTCCCAGCAAGGCCTACTTCGACCTCGGCGGCGCGCCCATGAGCGAGTCGAACTGGGATCTCGATGGCGACGGCACGTCGGGTGAATCCTATACGTACACAGACTACAAGGCGGCCATCGATCAGGTCTTCGGCACCCGTTCCGGGGCGCGCCCCGTCGCCAACAACGAGGCCTTCCACTCGCGGACCACGCCCCTCGGTGGACCCGACGACTGGACGACCGACTCCACCGGCGTGGATCACTGCATCGTCTACGGCGTCCAGAAGGTGCCGCGCACCATTGGCCGGATCCGCACCGCGATGCGGTTGCGCCCGGTCAACATCGAGTGCAGCGACCTGATCCTGGACATGCCGTGGAAGCCGACCACCGAGAAGGATCTCGTGTACTACAACGCCGGCGAGATCTTCGAGGGCCACGATCGCTACGCGCTCGAACGGCGGTTCGAGTTCTCCCGCGTCGAAGGCGACGGGACCGTTCCGACCCTCAGCGCCACGCGTCGCAACGGCAGCATGGATCTCGCTCCGGACGCACGACTCTTCCCGATGGTCAGCACTGCGGCCGACCAGGATGGTTCGGTGGAACACAACGGACTGCTCTCGAATACCAACGTCCTCCATCTCGTTCGGGATCTGCTCAACGAGGCGATCGAATCGACCGTGCCTCCGGCGGGCGTCGCGGTCCCCCTCGTGGTCGTCACCCTGACCGGGCACGATGCCGAGAGCGCCGGGCTCACCGATTCCTCCGGGGACACCGACGCTGGACGCAATGTGCCGGACGGCGGTACCGGCATCGGCCTGGCCGGGGAGTTGAAGAATCTCATCGCACGCTTCATCAGCTGGAAGGTGGACGATCGCTCGGGTCGGGCCTCGATCGAGTACCACATCTACAACACCGAGTCGGGAAACACGAACCACACCCTGGCGTTCCAGCCGCTGGCCGGACAGCGGTACTCGGTTCGTGCCCTGCGTTATTCCAACGGGGTTCCGTCGGTCGTCCATCGCTGGCTCAACCTCGATCCCGCCCTCGGGGCGACCGAGGTCCGGATCAGTTGGACCGACACCTCGACGAATGGCGTCCGGGTCTTCGCTGGCTCCGGCCCCACCAACGTTCCGCCGACGGTGACGGGCACGGGATCGACCGCCTCCGATGACACCCCGCCCTCGATGACCACCCAATTGGCCGAGGTCGATGACGATCGGATGGACGTGGATGACGACGTCTTCCTGCGGCTCGACCCGACCGACAACACCAGTGCGGACGAAGCCATCCGGTTCTACATGGCCTATGACCGGCTGGAGGACGGCGACCCATTCAACGACCTCTACCGGCCCTTGTCGGAGTCAGCGTTCGCCTTCAAGACCAACGTCGTCACCGGGCCTGGCGGGGTGACCACGACGACGGTGGTGCGGCAGTTGGCATTGCCGGATGTGCAGATGCAGCCGCTCAACCTCGTGGTGGACGATGCCACGGGAAATCCAGGGTTCATCGCCGTGCCCAAGGCCCCGCCCATGGTGAATGACGACACTTATTGCAGCCGGCTGGGGCAGGAAAAGGCGGTGATGCAGACGGCGATTGACCTGGCGGTGGCGGCGGTCAATGCCTCGCCGTGGGTGCTCCCCGCACCGCCGGGGTCACCGCCGGGCACCAAGACGGCGATCCAGTACATCCTCGAACAGGGGAGTGGCTCGTGTCTCTGGGTCGATCCGATCTGCGAACGCTGCAAGGGCATCTTCACGCCGGACAGCAGCGATCATGACTACGAGATCTTCCTGCCCGTGTTCAGCCTGTACACGGCGGCTCCCTCCAATTTTGCGGATCACCCGTACGACACGGCGAACATCCAGGGCGATTGGTACTTCCGTCCGCCGGTCCCGCAGGCGAGTCCTACCGGTGGGTCGAATCTGGTCTGGAGCCTGCCGGGAGTGGTCACCATTACGCGTCCGTATTCCTCTGCCTTGGCCAACAAGACTCCGGCGAATTATATCTCCGAGATCCTGACCGCGGCGGCGGTGGTGCATCTGGAGTCCGAGGGATACACCTTCGCCGCCAAGAATCTGACGATGTTCACGGCCCGTGATGAACATTTCCGGAATGGACTTATTGATCTGGAGCTCCCGCTGGAGTCGGGTTCGGATCCGTTGGGCGATGCGGGGACGGGACGACAGATGCTGATGTTGAAGTGGATCCTCGAAGGGGCCTATGTGCCGGGCTATGTCGGGCCTTCGTTGGATCTCGTGTACCAACAGTTCCACGCCCGGGGCATCAAGACCCTTGAGGCGTTCGAGTGGGGTAATTTCCACGAGTTTGCCGCCCTCGGTTCCGCCCCCCTGCTGCGGACGACGGAAATCACCGGGATGGCCCAGCCGGAAGCACCCGCCCATGACTTCCTCTACGACGTGCGCAAGCGACAGGTGAAGGCCATCGGGAAGGCCGCCATCCGCGCCACCATCGCCGCCATGGTCGGTGCCGGGCTCACCAATTCCTACATGCTGAGCCCCGCCCAGTTCGCGGGCCTCAAATACCGGGGGTACGAGGAGATGATCGCCAAACAGGCGGCCCAGGTGCCCAACCCGGGCATCTTCGGCCCAGCCACCGTGGCGGATATCCAGAAGTTCTATCTGGCCAAGGTCGCCAACAAGGACTTCATGAAGAACATCCTCAAGCCGGATCACGCGGCGGAGGCCAATCAATTCATCGCCACCGGCATCCGATTCCTCCGGTTCGTCCAAGCCAGCAACGGGGCCGCCTATACCAATGACATGGCCGCTCTGGCGATGGCTTCCGCCGATGAGTACGCCGCCCGCCAGCGCAACTTGTCCAAGATCCTCGCCGGCTTTCCAAACGCCGGTAAACCCGGACTGCTCCATCTCCGGACCAACCAGACCATCGACCTCACATTGCGTGCCATCAACGACGGTCCACTCAATGCCGACAACGCGCGGATCACCGTCAACATGGGCGGGACCCAGGGTTCCGTGAGCTTCGGTTTGCCGGCCGATGTGACCGAGGAATTCGAAGGGAGCTCAAAGAAGGCGCAACAGTTCTATCTGGCCGAACAGGTCACCGGCGGCAGTCCCTCCGCCAAGACCTTCACTGCCGTGCTCAGCAATAGCGGCGGCAGCACCTGGAAAGAACCCTACAACACCAACAATTGGTTCGGGTTCCATTACTACGTCCTCGACGTCGCCAACCCCACGATCCCGTCCCTGCCGGACATCTCACCTCCAGCAGGGATCCCGCCAGAAGACGTCACCTGCCGCATCCAGACTTCCTTCCGATGAACACCATGAATCCGCAGATGGCACTTCAGAGGGGGGTATCCGGCGGCCCGCCGGTACCGTCAGAACCGGGCTTGGGAATGGGAGGGGTCGCCTTGGCAGGGACGGGCGGGCCGCCCATCCCCCCGTTCATGGGTAAGCCCGAGCGGGCGGGGACGCCCGTGCTCCCGGGAGGGAACCTGGGGTTCTTCGCGTGGGTCTGCCTGTTTGCCCTGCTGTTGGGTGCCCGGAGTGGGGCGGCGGTTCCGTTGGTCTCCCTGGATTACCGGATCACCGGCACGCAACTGCGGGTTTCGCCCTCGATCCTCTCGGTGCCCAAGGGGGTGGCAGGATCGGTTTCGGTCCAGATCACCACGGGGACCTCGACCAACGATCCGGCGGTGCTGGCGTTGGCGGAGGGGGCTTATGTTGAGGCGACCCTGCGCGGTCCGGGGCTTCCGGAGGCCCGTCGTCTGGTGGGCGCCCCGAATGCAGCACTGCTGTTGCCGCCGCTCAACCTCGTGGGGGACTATCAGCTCGACAACGTCCGTCTGGTGGATGCCGTGTCCGGCGTGATCCGTCTGGAAGGCCAGCCCTCGAGTGTGCCGGTGCGGGTGTTCGACGAGGTGCTGGTTTCCAAGGTCACGTCGCGACCTCTCACCACGGATGAGATCCAGGAGAAGGGGATCGTCATTGATGAACAGAACTTCCGGGCGGTCGAGTTCGAGGTCGGGTTCGTCCTCGATGGTAAGACCATCCCGGTGCGGTTCCCGGTGGTCTCACCACGTTTCACCGGCAACTCCGAGATCATCCCGGCGGCGGAACTGGAGAAGCGCCTGGCCGAGGCCGCGCTGATCAACCAGCAGATTGCCTCGGATGCCCAGCTTCCGCCGGAGCTGGAAGCGTCGCAGCTCAACCTCCAGGTGCAGGGGATCAACTTCCAACGCGCCGACGTGGCCGATGCCGATGGTCTGGGTCTCACCATTCCCCCCATCCCGGCGTTGGTGGTGATCCCGGGGAACATCGGGTTCCTGAACCAGTTCTTCAGCGTCCAGATCTTCACCGAGAACGCGTCGCCCGCCGGTTCGGGTTTGTCCGCCTTCAACATCGAGGCGCGACTGTTCCTGCCGCCCGGTCCCGACCGGGTCGTCAGCACCGATTACAGCCAGCCCGGTGATGATCCCCTCCGCTTTGCCCGCATCGGTTCCGGCGCCGTCGTGCAGCCCGTGCAGCCGGTCGTCCGCCCGGGGCCCGATGGCAAGCCGGGCACGGCGGATGACATCGGACGTCTGTTCCCGGGGGAAGGCGGCCAGGGCGAGTTCCTGGTCGAAGGCCTGCAGGAAGGTCTTCACGTGATGGACATCGAACTCACGGCGGATCTCGACGGTCTGGCCGCCGGCACGGTCAGGATCAAGGGCAAGGCCGCCGGATCGGTCCTGGTGCGCAACCCGAAGTTCTCCCTCGCCTTCACCCATCCGCGGACGATCCGCACGGGCGAACCGTACGAGGCGAGCGTCACGGTCCTGAACACCGGCTCCACCCCGGCGAACCTCGTCTCGGTCACGTTGCCGTCGGCGAGCCTCAGCGGCGGCGTGCTGGAGACTTCCGACACGGTCCAGTTGGGAACGATCCTTCCCGGTCAGACCGCCACCGCCACCTATCGCGTGCGCGCCCAGCGCACCGGAGCGATCAGCTTCTCCAATCTCACCACGGGTGATGATGGGGTGCAGGGTCGCTTCCGCCTGACGATGGGGATTGATGAACGCGGCGTGGTACTTTCGCCCGATACACTGGCGATGCCGGACTACGCCACCAACCTGCCTCCGGCGCTGTTGTCGGCTGCCATCCGTGTCCTGGGCCAGGGCCTCAGCGTGGCCACGGCGGCTCAGTTGCCGCCCGGCGTGATTCCCGTGTCACGGTCCATCCTCACGACCCGCGTGCTCGAACTCGCCGAGGCGGGGCAACGTCTGGCCTACGGCGAAAGCCTCGACCGCGTCCTCGTCGATCTCCTGCTCGACTGGCAGGGCGGACGCAGCTTCAACGCCGGGTTCGACCAGATCCTTCGAGCGACCAACGCCGGGCGTGAATGGCGCGAGGCCGTGGCGCATGAACTCGCAGCGGCGGACGGCGTCGATGCCGTCGCCCGTCTGGCACGACGGTCCCCGGATCTTGCCGGTCGCGGTGAGGCCTGGCGGGTGGCGGCGGCGAATACCGGTTCGATCCAGGTGGGCTTCGGTGGCGGCGCACGGGTGGCCGAGGTGCTGTCCAGCGGCGAGACGCAGTCGCTGGTGTACGCCGGGCAACGCGGAGTCTGGGCGGTGTTCCCAGGCGGCCGTTCGGCAGAAGTTCAATGGCGGTTTACGGAGGAAGTCGCCCAGGCCGAAGTCTCGCTCGTTGATGTCGGCACCAACGGCCTCGGCCGCACGCTCCGCTGGCAACTCGACGCCCCTTCGACCAACGCCTGTTATCGCTTCGTCACCGGAGGTGCTTCCGACGCCCTGATCGTCGATCTCGACTGCAACGGTGAGAGCGACGCCTCCATTGCCGCCACGATCGTTCCCCTCCAGGAGTCGGCTCCGTCGGTGCTGGCCGTGCTTCAGGATCTCACCGTGCTTTCCGGACGTCCGGGTGCCACCTGCCTGCCCGCTCCCGGTCGCAACTACGGCACCGTCATCGCCGTGTTGTTCTCCAAGTCCATGACCCAGGACCAGGTCGATGTCCCGACGGCGTATCAACTCGACAACGGCAACGTCGCCGGGTCGGTCCAGATCCAGCCCGGCGGCCGCGTCGCCCTCCTGAATATGCGCCAGACCGTGGGCGCGATCCGGCCGCGCTCGTTGATCGTCCGCGGCGTCACCGATGTGCGTGGCAACGAACTGCTCTCCGCGCCCGTGCCCGTTGCCAATGGCGCGAGCCAGGGGGTGGCGATCCGGGGACGCGTGGTGCGTGCCGATGGCAGTCCGGCCATCGCCGTGCCGGTGACGCTCACTGAGCATGACCTCAAGTTCGACACGGGTTTCAGCTCCAGTTGCGAAGCCTGGATCCAGCGTCCCGCCCAGGTGTTCACCGACGGGAACGGCTTCTTCGAGTTCGACTACGTCATGTCCGGCATCCCGTACTCGATCTCGGCCACCGACACCGCCGGGCTCGCGCCCGAGGCCATCCAGCTTCTCATCGATGCTGCCGTTGGCGACGCCGCCACCGCCAACCGTCTCCGCGAGCGCGCGGAATCCTCCGGACAGGCCGGTTTCCTCGCCGCCGCCTTTGGCACCGGCACCGTGACCGAGGCCATCGCGCGGGCCGAGGGATTGGACCGTGCCGTCCTGCGCGATCTGGTTCCCATGGGCTCGTCGCGGGAGGGAACCCAGGTCTTCGTCGCGCTGCGTTTCCGCGGCCGCGGTACGGTCGCTGGCACCGTGTTGGCCCCCGATGGCGTCACCCCGGTGTCGCAGGTGGCGGTGAACCTGTTTCCTGATCCCGACTCACGGGAGCTGGGTCGGGGTGTCTTCTCCGATGCCAACGGACGCTTCGTCTTCCAGGGCGTTCCCCTCGGGGTGTTCACCGTCAGCGCCGCTGCGGCGTCGGGTGCCCAGCGGACCGTTGCCGGTCTCATCGACGCGGTGGGGCAGGTGAAGGAGATCCCAATCGTCCTGGGCACCCAGGTGATCGAACGCGGCACCCTCGCCGGACAGGTGTTTGAAACCGACAACGCCACTCCGCACGCCAGCGGACGGGTGTTCGTCGGGCGCTACGAATCCGGTCGCTTTGGCAACGTGATTGCCGTCGCCGAGGGCGACGAATCCGGCCTGTGGGTTGCCTCGGGGATCCCCGTGGGCACCTACGACGTGGTGGCGATTTCCTCCGACGGCCGGCGCACCGGTGAACGCCGGGGTGTCCAGGTCGCCGCGGGCAGCACGCGTCATGTGAGCATCGCGCTCCAAGGGCGTGCGACGGTGATCGGCCGGGTGGAATCCGCCCTCGGACAGCCCGTGGCCAACGCCCTCGTTGCCGGAGGGGAAGGCGTGGTCCGCACCGATGCGTCGGGGACCTTCAGCCTTCCCGGCGTTCCCACCGGAGCGCGCACCATCAGTGCCGGGGTCGAACGCACGACCGATCCCGGCAATCCGAAGTCGTCGCCCGCCTTCGACTTCCCCCGCTTGGGCAGCGCGCCCGTGAACGTCGTCGCCGGCATCGACAACTACGTGGTCATCCGGCTGGGGTCGATGGGCCGGATCACCGGACGCGTGCTCAACGTGCTGGGGCAACCGGAGCCGAACGTCCGCGTCGCCATCCCGCAGGAGAACGGGTTCATCTGGGTCGATGCGGATGCGGCAGGCAACTACCGCTTCGAAGGCCTGGGTCTTGGCGGATATCAGATCAGCGCCCCGGCACCGGGCACGGCCGCGACCTCGACCTCCGGACTGATCGCGCAGATCCGGGAGGGATCCGAAGAAGAGATCCAGGCGGCCATCGGCGAAGCGTTTCGGATCTTCACCGGCGTCAGCGATCCTTACCTGAACGGGGCCACCTTCAATCCGGCGACGTGGGGATTCACTTCCACCAGCCTGACCTTCGATGGGCAGACGGTGGTCGCGGACATCCGCTACCGACGCGAGGGCTCCGTCAGCGGACGGGTCCTCAACGCCCAGGGGGTTCCCATCGGCGCTCGGGTGCGACTCACCGGGATCGGGCCGCTCGCCAACGGGGCGTCGTCCTTCGTCGTGCGCGGAGAGGTGAACAGTGATCCCGCGCTGGGGACGTTCGAGTTCCCGGGCGCGTTGCTCGCCGGTTCGTGGGGAATCCAGGTGGCCTCGCCATTCTATCCGTCGGTCCTCTCGGCCAGCGGCGTGACCACCCAACTCGATCCCGACGCCACCAACATCGTGCTTCAGTTCCCGCCGGTGGCCGAAGTCAACGGACGGCTCGTCGGTCGGGTGCTGCAACCGGATGGCAGCCCGGTCGGGGCCAACGTGAATGTGCGGATCAGTTTCGGCGACGATTACATCGTCCGCACCCGGACCAACGGAACCTTCGACACCCAGATCGCGCTGCCCGCCCGGGCCTACACCGTGCAGGCCGAGGATCCGGTGACCGGTCTCAAGGGCGTGGCCGGCGTCTCGGTGCAGCCGGGCGTGACCAACAGCGTCGAGGTGCGTCTGCTGGGCAAGGGCTCGCTGCGTGTGGCCGTCCAGTTTGCCGGGGGTGCACCCGCTCCGGGCGCGTCGGTGGAAGTCGTTCTCGGAGGATACCCGGGGGATCGGCTCACCGGCACCACCGGCGGCGACGGTACGCTCCACCTCGAGAACCTGTTCGAGGGCGGCTACGCCGTGTGCGGTTCGGCCGTGAGCGGGCCGTCGCAGATCAAGGGTCGATCCGGTGTGACCGTCGTGCGCGACCAGCAAGCCAGCGTCGTCGTCACCCTCGCTCCCACCGCCACGTTGCGCGGAACCTTCGTCAAACGGGATCGGGTGACCCCCATCGGGTTCGCCCAGATTGCCGTCGGCAGCATCGGGTTCGCCGCCACCGATCCGCAGGGCTTCTTTGAGATCGTCGGCATCCCCCTCGGCACCTATCGCCTCGTCAGTCAGGACCCCGTCACGGGTGCGGGTGCGACGACCTCGGTCACCCTCGCGGTCAACGGCGAGGTGCGGACCGTCCAGTTGATCGAGCAGTCCCGCGGGGAAGTGGTTGGCCGGGTCATCGGCAGTTACGGCACCAACTTCGTCGCCGGCGCTTCCGTCACCGTTCAGGCCCACGACGGACTCACTCCCGCCCGCAGCGTGACTTCGGGGCCCGACGGTTCCTTCAGTTTCCCGGGAACCCCCGCCGGACCCTTCACGCTGTCCGCCCGTGACCCCGTCAGTGGTCTGACCGGAAGCGCCTCCGCAACGCTTCCGGTCAATGCCGCCTCGATCCAGCTGGACGTGCCGATCCAACCGCTCGGTGCCCTGGCGGTCACGGTGGTCCGTCCCGCCGACTCCACTCCGGCCTCACCTGCCGCCGTGCAGATCAGTGGACCGCGCACCCTCTCGACTGACGTCGATGCCGGGGGCCAGGCTCTCTTCACCGATCTGCCGCTGGGTTCCTATCACGTCCGCGTCACGTCCCTGGTCCTCGTCGAGAACCGCAGCATCGGAACCGCCTCCGCCCAGGTGTCGCGTGCCGGTGCTGTCGTGCCGGTGGCGGTCCGGCTCGATGGCGTCGGGTCGATCGCCGGCCAGGTATTCCAGAGCGATGGCACGACGTCCGCCCCGGGGATCGAAGTCCGGCTCGTCTCGCAGTCGCCGTCGTTCAACGGATTGACCCTGCCCACCCTGACCGATGCCCAGGGCCGCTATGACTTCGACAATGTTCCCATCGGTGCCTTCAGTGTCGCCGCCACGGCGCAGTCGCTGGGATCCACTGCCAGCGGACGCCTCCAGGCGGACGGCCAGAGCGTCACCGTGGATCTGGTTCTCGGCAGCAGCGGAGTGGTCAACGGCCGTCTCGTGCGGGCCGATGGGACGAATGCCGTGGCCGGGGTCGATGTGTTGTTGTCGTTCCGTTCGCAGACCGGTCTGCCCGGCCTCGCCCAGGTCCGCACCGATGCCCAGGGCGCGTTCCAGTTCCGCAGCATTCCTGTCGGTGCCTTCTTTCTTGAATCGATCGGTGCGGGCTTTGGCGGAATCGCACGGATCGAATCCAGCCTGCTTGGCAATGGCGAAACCAACGCGCTCGGCGACGTCCGCTTCGACGAGGACGATCCCCGGGTCGTGGCCGTCTCTCCGGCGGACAGCGCCACCGGCATCCCCACCACCTCCGTCGTCGATCTCTGGTTCAACGAGGCGCTTGATCCCATCAGCCTCAATCCCCGTGGCGTCTATCTCCGTTCCTCCACCCAGACCGTGCCTGCCGCCGTCACGCTGCTGGCGGATCCCACCAATGGCGTCCTCCGCCGGGTGCGCCTCGCGCCGTCCGGCCCCCTGCAGAGCGAGGTGACCTACGAGGTGATCGTCATCGATGGCGAACGTCTCGATGCGACCGGCGGGGTGATCGCCACGGGTCCCCGGGATCGGGTGGGACGTCCGCTGGTCGTGCCTTTCCTGTCGCGGTTCACGACTTCGGATGATGCACCGCCGCAACTCGTCTCCTTGTTCCCCACCAACGGCGCGGTGCAACTGGATCCGCGTACGATCCTCCGCTGGTCGTTCAACGAACCGCTTCGCGCGACTTCGCCCAGCGTGGTCGTGAGCGGCCCGGCAGGCCCGATTGCAGGCCTTACCTCGGTCGGGGTGAACGGCCTGGTGGTGAACTTCACCCCCGACGCGGCCCTGCCAGCGAATCAACAGTTCACCGTGACCTTGAGCGATGTCTTCGACCTCGCCGGCAATCGCGCCACCGGTGAACCGTTCATCAGCCACTTCTCCACGCTCGACACCGTCGGTCCAACGATCGCCGCCCTCCGCGTTGTCGATGGGCGTCCGCCGATCGCCGGCTCCACCCTCGCGGTCGAGGCCCTCCTCGTCGCCGAGGAACCGGGTGCCGGCGTTCGCTTCAGCCGCGATTTCATCCCTGCGGGTTCGCTCGCGGCAGCGCCCTTCCGCATCGACGTCTCCCTGCCGTCCAGCGGTGCGACCACGGTTCGTGCGATTGCCACCGATCGCTACGGCAACGAGGGACCGGTGGCGGAACTCGTGTTGCAGACGCAGGCCAATCAGCCTCCCGAGGTTTCGCTCGTGCGGGTGGATGCCCCGGGCACCACGCTCACCAATGGCCAACCGTTCACGATCCGCGTCGCGGCCACCGACGATCTGGCGGTCACGAACCTGGTGTTGGTCGGCGTCGGCCCGATTTCGTTCGCCACCAATCTCGTCCACGGTGGTGCCCGCGAGTTCAGCTTCATCGTCCCAACGGAAGCGCCCGCCGGGACTTCCTATCGGTTCCTCGCCCGGGCCATCGATGCCCAGGGATTGGATTCTTTCGAAGCGACGCTGGAGTTGGTCGTCGAGGACACCCGCGCACCCTCGCTCGCCTTTGAAAATCCGGCGGCCGGTGCGCTGCTCACCGGCCCGATCTTCCTGATCTCCGCGGACAACAGCCTGCGTCACACCCTCGAACTCCGGTTGAGTGGCGCGCTGGTTTCAACCCAGTCGCTGGTCGTGGTCGGGACCCCGGGAACGTCGGTGACCAACGGGTTCCCGGTGGATCTTGCTGCCGCACCCGTCGGGGGAGGGGAGGTCATCGCTACTGCCCTCGCCACCGACGACCGGACCAACACCACCCAGCTCGTTCGGAGCTTCCGTCTGCCGGATCTTCGCGCGCCGCGGCTGACCTCGGTCACGCCCACCAACACCGCTCCGCGCCAGTCGCTCTGGTCGTCGCTCATCGCCTTCAACTTCGACGAAGCCCTCGACCCGACCACCGTCCTTGCGAGCCGCGTGAGTCTGACCAACGCCTCGGGGAGTGTCGTGCCGTTCACCCTGGAACTGGGCGAGGTCGGCCGTCAGATCCAGGTGCGCCCGGCCCGCCCGCTGACCCCCGGCACGACTTACACGGCGACGCTGTTGCCCGGCTTCGCGGATGGGACGGGCAATGTCTGGCAGACCGCCACGGGTCAGCCGGTTCCCCCGGAAGGATGGGCGACCCGCTTCACCACCGCCGCCCTCGTGGACGTGAGTCCGACCAACGGTTTCGTCGTGATGTCCGGTCAGTCGTTGGCCGTCCGGGTGGACTTCGAGGAGGGAGTCGGTGCAACCCGCTTCCGCTTCGCCCTCGGGGACGCCCCACCAACGGAAGTGGTCGCCGGCGTCACCCGCGCCTCGACCACGCTTACCGTTCCCGCCGTCGCCACGGCGGGGCCGTTGACGCTGTCGCTGGTCGCCGGTCCCGATGCCGCCTTCTCCCAGCCGTTCACCCTGACGCCCGTCGTGCTCCAGGTCGTTCCCGCCACCGGCGACTTCGACGGCGACGGCTTGCCGGATGGCTTCGAGCTCGCCAACGGATTGGATCCGCTCCGCAACGACGCGGCCCTGGATCCCGACCTGGACGGACTGACCCACGGGCAGGAGTTCCTGGTGGGATCGGATCCGTTCCTCTCTGACACCGACGGCGACACGCTCAAGGACGGGGCCGAGGTGGCTCTCGGGACCAGCGCGATCCTGCGCGACACCGACGGCGACGGACTGGAAGACAATATCGATCCCCGTCCGTTGATCGTGGACGGCGGCGTGACGGTGGAAGGTCTGGCGCAGGTGAACCTCATGGAAGGTGATTCGATCGAACTCGTCTTCCTGAGCACGGCATCGGAAGCCCCCGTCACCCGCGTCGAGATCGCCGATGCCATCACGGGTCCGGCGTTCCTGTCGTCCCGCTCGATCCGGATGACCAACAGTCCCACCGGCGGCACCGCGGCCTACACGATTGCAGTGAATCCGTTGCACGATGCCGCCGGCGTCCATCGGTTCACGGTGCGGGCGATCGCAGCGAACGGGGAGTCCGGGACGCTCGAAGTCACCCTGAACATCGCCGACAACCCGGCGCTGACCGAGTCCCGATGGGTATCCGGGGTCAGTGGCAGCTGGACCGATGCCGCCAACTGGTCCGCCGGCGTTCCGGGACCGGGGCAGGTGGCGGTCATCGATGCACCCGGGGCCTACACCGTCCGGGTGGCTGGAACGACGGTGGCCGCGGCCGGGGTCGTCCTGGCGCAGGCCAGTGCCGAGTTCTCCATCGCCGGAGCCGTCTTCGATGCGCCGGTCGAGATTCGCAACGGCGGGGTCGTGGTGGAGAACCACCAGACCCTGACCATTCAGCGCGCCTGGGTGCAGCGGGGTTCGCTCCGCATGAACAGCCGCGACGTGAACACCTTCCTCAGCGGCGGTGGTTATCTCGATCTCCAGGGTCAGTGGCGCGTGTTCGCCCAGGGCGGGGGCGGCGGGTATGCCCTCGTGCGTCTGCCCATCTGGGCTTCCACCGGCTCGCGGATCCAGGTCGATGGCGGCGCCCAGTTGGGCTTCTGGAATGGCGGGCATCTGACCGGCTCCGCGCAGTTGGTCGTGGGTGGTTTGATGAACTTCGTCGCGGATGGTTCCGCTCGCGAGCTCACCCTGCTCGCAGGTTCCCGTCTCGAAGGCGGGGGCACCCTGCTGGTCAGTGGCTCGAACCGGTTGGTCGTCCACGACCAACTCGACGTCGCCACCGCGGTCGCGCTCATCGATTCGAGCGAGGCGACCGGGAGCGGATCGCTGGAGTTCAAGCAGAGCCAGACGCTGGCTCGTGTCTGGAACCTTCCCGTCACTGTGGCCGCCAGTGTGGCCGTCGGCTCCGATGGTGCGGTGTTCAACGCACCGGTTCTGGTCCAGCCGGACGCGACCTTCTGGGTGAACAACAATCAGGTGCTCACGATCAACGGTACCCTCACCAACCGCGGCACCGTCCGGATGAACAGTCGTGACGTGAATTCGGTTCTTTCCGGCACCGGTCGCGTCCACAATGAGGGTCTCTTCCGTGTCACGCCCCAGGGTGGTGGTGGTGGCTCTGCCCGATGGCACATGCCCATCACCCAGGCCTCCACCGGGCGGATCCAGATCGATGGCGGCGCTCAAGTCCTGCTCCGCCCCGGCGGTGCCCTGGACCTGGATGGATTGCTGAACATCGACGGCTATCTTGCGGTGGACGCAGCCGATCCCGCGCTCGAAGTCCGCCTCAACTCCGGCGGGGGCATCACCGGCGACGGCACGCTCCGATTCCGCGGAACCAGCCGGCTCATGATGAACGCTCCCGCCACCGTCGCCGCCAACCTGGAGATGTTCGAGTCCAGCCGCGTCGAGGGCCCCGGCCTGCTGACGCTGGCCGACGATCAGAATCTCACCGGACGTTACCTCGCGCCGGTGCTGTTGGCACCGGGAGCGAACGTGGGATTCTCGGAACCGATCTTCAGCGGTCCATTAACCCTCGCCGCCACCGCCACGGGCAGGATCAACGGGAATCAAAGACTGACGATTGACGGGGCGTTCACCAACCGTGGCACGTTGTTGATGATCAGCCGCGACGTGAACACCTGGTTGCAAGGCACCGGGGTCGTCCACAACGCCGGCCTGCTGCGCGTCCTGCAACAGGGCGGCGGCGGGGGCAACGCCCGGATCCAGGTCCCGGTCGTGACCGAAGCCGGGGGAACCATGCTCCTCGACGGCGGCACCCAGACCCTGTTGAGCACCGGCGGTCGGTTGGAAGTTCACGGCCCGTTCCAGATCGATGGGTACCTCGCGATCGAAGGCGTCTCGCCCGGCCTTGAAGTCGCGCTGGAATCCGGTGGCATCCTGACGGGCGGAGGCACAATCCGCTTCCATGGTCCGAGCCGGCTTCTGATGAACGCCCCGGCCACCGTCTCGGCCAACCTGGAGATGTTCGACTCCAGCCGCGTCGAGGGCACCGGTCTGCTCACGCTGACCCACGAGCAGACTCTCACCGGACAGTACTTCGCGCCGGTGCTGTTGGCTCCAGGGGCGAGCGTGGCATTCTCGGATCCAACTTTCACCGGTCCGTTGACCCTGGCCGAAACCGCCCTGGGTCGGATCAACGGCAACCGCACGCTCACCCTCGACGGGACGTTCACCAACCGCGGGACGATGCTGATGATCAGTCGCGACGTGAACACCTCGTTGCGAGGCACCGGGCTCGTCCACAACGCCGGCCTGCTGCGCGTCGTGCAACAGGGCGGTGGCGGCGCCTACGCTCGGATCCACGTTCCGGTCGTGACCGAAGCCGGGGGCACCATGCTCCTCGACGGCGGCACCCAGACCATCCTGAGCAGCGGCAGTCGATTGGAAGTACGTGGGCCGGTCCAGATTGATGGGTACCTCGCCATCGATGCCGTGTCGCCCGGCCTCGAAGTCGCCCTGGAATCCGGCGGTACCCTCACGGGCAACGGCACGATCCGCTTCCACGGTCCAAGCCGGCTTCTGATGAACGCCCCCGCCACCGTCTCCGCCAATCTGGAGATGTTTGACCCCAGCCGCGTCGAGGGCATCGGCCTGCTCACTCTGACCGACGATCAGACTCTCACTGGACGTTACCTCGCCCCGGTCCTGTTGGCTCCGGGGGCGAACGTCGGATTCGCGGATCCGATCTTCAAGGGGCCGTTGACGCTGGCCGCCACCGCGACCGGTGTGATCCACGGCAACCGGACGTTCACCCTCGACGGGGCGTTCACCAACCGCGGGACGATGCTGATGATCAGTCGCGACGTGAACACATGGATGCAAGGCACCGGGCGCGTCCACAACGCCGGTCTGCTGCGCGTCTATCCCCAGGGCGGCGGCGGGGGCTACGCCCGGATCCATGTCCCGGTCATCACCGAGGCAGGAGGGACGATCCTTCTCGATGGGGCCAGCCACACCTGGCTGGGCGGCGGCGGTCGGCTGGAGGTGCGTGGGCCGGTCCAGATCGAGGGGTACTTCGCGATCGAGGGCGCTTCGCCCGGTCTCGAAGTGGCCCTGGAATCCGATGGCACCCTCACCGGCACGGGCACGATCCGTTTTCATGGCCCGAGTCGGCTGGTGATGAACGCTGCTGCCTCCGTCTCCGCACACCTGCAGATGTTCGACGCCAGCCGCGTCGAAGGCACCGGCCTGCTCACCCTGTTGAACGATCAGAATCTCACCGGCCAATACCTGGCGCCGGTCCTCCTGGCTTCCGGTTCGAGCGTGGGTTTCTCCA
Organism: Akkermansia muciniphila; assembly: GCA_945873715.1. Lineage (GTDB taxonomy): Bacteria > Verrucomicrobiota > Verrucomicrobiia > Limisphaerales > UBA9464 > UBA6176. The sequence goes on along the minus strand of CAMCFL010000010.1, from coordinate 1,615 downwards.
GTCCGACCTTCCTGAATCAACTCACCCTCGATTCCGGCGCCGCGGCGATCGTGAGCGGCAATCAGTCGCTGATCGTGAACGGCAGCCTCACGAACCACGGCATCCTCCGGATGATCTCGCGCGACGTGAACACCACGATCAGCGGCACAGGATCGTTCGTGAACCACGGTCAGTTCCACGTCTATCCCCAGGGTGGCGGCGGCGGATGGGCCCGGGTTCACCTTCCCCTTACGACCAGCGCCTCTGGACAGACCCAGGTGGATGGAGGCGCGCGCCTCGGCTTCGGAGAGGGCGGTACCTTCACTCTCGCCGGCACCGCCCACATCGACGGCGGCGGACTCATCCAGTTCTGGAATGCCGGTCCGCCCCGCGATCTGACCCTGCTCACCGGCGCGCAGTGGACCGGTGCTGGCCAGATCGACTTCCTCGGTTCCAACCGGCTCGTGGTGACCGGAAATGCCACCTTGGCCGGCGGCCTCATGAACCTCGCCCAGTCTTCCACCATGGACGGGACGGGAACCCTCACCGTCCTCGCCGGGGCGACCCTGCTGTGGGATCACGCGGTCACCTTCCCGGGAAGTATCGTCCTGCACGGAACCCTTCACGCCGTGTCCGGGACCAGTCGCATCGCCGGTACCCTGACCCTTCAACCCGGCGGGCTCCTGCGGAACCCGGTGGCGCTGGAAGTCGGCGCGTATGTGGACCAGGTCGGCACCGTCGAAGGGGCCCTTCCCATCGTCATCGGGTTCGGCCCGGGCAGCGTCGATTTCCGCATCGATTCCATCGCCTTTCAGGATCCCCTGAGCGGGGTCCGTCGTGCCGCCGCCCTCACCGTCGTCACCGGCCCGGTCGTCATCGAATGCCGCGGACCAGAGGGCCGGAATCTCCTGCTGGAAGAGTCTTCCGATCTCCAGCGTTGGTTGCCCGTCGAGGCGATTGTGGTCGAGGTCACCCCCGGCCACTACCGCGCCCGGGTCGAGTCCACCGATCCCACGGAATCCCCCCTCCGCTTCTTCCGCGTCCGCACCCGGTGAGGTGCAATTCCACTTTTTGCCGCAGCCGGGTTGAACAACCACGAAGCGACGGCAGCAACGAAAACGGATGAAAAGGGCGGTCGCTGACGCGCGACTCCAGATCTTGTCCACGCACCGCGCGAAGCGTCCGTTCCCTGTTCGGAGTCCCGGCTTCAGCCGGCTTGATGGCCGCACACGCCCAGGGTGCGATTCGTTCGCCGGCTCGGTTGTAGGCCCGCTGCCCTCAGCGGGCGTTGCCTCATCGCCGCACGAGGGCAGGCGGCCTCCATCCATGGAAGCCCCACCGGCCCGGACGCCGGAGGCGTCCGAAGCGACCCGATTTAGAGGGTTCGGGCAACCCGATCGACGAACCGCGCGGAGCGTCTTGGAGTGCGCGCAGCGTCAGCTGCCGCTTTGGTCGCGGGGCGAACGTCCGCCGTGGACGACCCTTTGCCCTTGCCGTGCCGGAATCCCCCGCCGGCGGTCGCAGACCGCCGGTGATCATATCCGTGCGCCATCGACCCCGGCGGGGTCGCGCCCCCTTTCCCAAACCGGATTCTCCCGCAGAGGCGCAGAGACGCAGAGAAGGAGCGCGATCCCTC
>CAMCFL010000009.1 GCA_945873715.1 Akkermansia muciniphila | reverse complement strand
TCGGCGACGGTCTGCGCCTCCTCATCGTCGTTGGTGAAGGCGTGGACGACGATCTTGTTGCCGGCACCCTTGGCCGACCAGAGGTTCTTGCCCCGGCGCTGGGCGTTGTTGCGGATGACCGCGTTGGCCGCCTTGAGGATGGTATTGGTCGACCGGTAGTTCTGCTCGAGCTTGATCACCTTCACCTCGGGATAGTGCTTCTCCAGTCCCAGGATGTTGGCGATCTCCGCACCGCGCCATCCGTAGATCGATTGGTCGTCGTCACCCACCACGCACAGGTTCCGACATTCCTTCGTCAGGAAATGGACCAACTCGAACTGGCTGGCGTTGGTGTCCTGGTACTCGTCGACCATCACGTAGCGCCACCGCCGCCGACAGGCCTCCAGCGCGTCCGCGTGCTCCCGGAAAAGTCGGAGCGTGAGCAGGATCAGGTCATCGAAATCGACCGCATTCGCCGCGCGCAGCGCCGATTCGTACCGCCGCGAAACATGCTGCGCCAGCGCCCGCACCGATTCATCCCCGAAGATCGGCGCGTCCGGCCCCGAGTTCTTGAACTTCGACAGCATCGAGAGCACCGCGCCCGCATCGGTCTTCTCCCCCTTGGCCGAGATGGCGCTGAGGATCTTCTTCATCGCCGCCAGCTGGTCGCCTTCGTCGTAGATCACGAAGTTGCGTTTGTACCCCAGCTTCTCGATGTGCTGCCGGAGGATCCGCAAGCACAGCGAATGGAACGTACACAGCGTCGGCCGCGCCGTGTACGGATCCTCGGGCTCGTCGCGCTGACGCTTCGGTCCGCGCGCCCGCGGCACCATGTCGCTCACCCGCTCCTGCATCTCCCGCGCCGCCTTGTTGGTGAAGGTCATCGCCAGGATGTGCCCCGGTGCCACCCCGCGATCGATCATGTGGGCGATCCGACAGGTCAACGTGCGCGTCTTCCCCGTCCCGGCACCCGCCAGGATCAGGACCGGCCCCTGGAACGTGATCACGGCCTCACGCTGCTCCGGATTCAACGATGCCAGATCAAACCCCATTCGGGCGCGCAGTGTCGGCACCCGCCGCCCGCCGGCAAGGGTGGAGTTCCTCCAGGGAGAGCCCAGTTTGCCAGCGGCCAGTTCCCAGAGGATCAGACGGATCCGTCTGATCGGACGGATCGGTCTGATCTCCCAGCGTCAGGGTTGCCGGTCGGGGGTGGCAGACGGCACTCTCGCGAGGTGCATTCTCCCCCTCCTTCGCCGCCCCTCTGGAAGGTCCTGATCCTGGCCGGGGCCGCCGGGGGCATGGGCTGGGGGATCCGCGGGCAGTACGGACACGAGACGGGGGCCATGATCGCCGGCGCGCTGGTCAGCCTCGTCCTGTGCCTGCTCTTCGCCCGGCACCTCCCCTCCGCCACCGTCGTCCGCGCCGCCGCCTGGGGCACCGTCGCCATGGGCTTCGGTGGATCCATGACCTACGGCCAGACGGTCGGCCTCACCCACAATCCGAGTTTGGTCGGCAATGTGGACGCCCTCCTCTGGGGCATGCTCGGCCTGTCGATCAAGGGCGGACTCTGGATCGGCTTCTCCGGGGCTTTCCTCGGCATGGGATTGAGCGGGGTCCCCTACCGCACCGGTGAAGTCCTCCGGCTCTACGCCGGGATGCTGCTCGCCTGCGCCTTGGGGATCTGGCTGCTCAACGAACCCTACAACCCCGCCCAACACCTCCTCCCGAAGATCTACTTCTCCGCCGACTGGCGCTGGACACCCGACGTCACCCTCGAGGTCCTCAAGCCCCGACGCGAGCTCTGGGGTGGCTTTCTCGTCGCCCTGGCCGTCCTGTTGGGGTGGCTGGGTTGGATCCGACGCGACGGACTCGCGGTGCGCCTCGGGCTCTGGGGTCTCCTGGGCGGTGCCATCGGATTCCCACTGGGTCAATGCCTCCAGGCCGGGTACGCCTGGCATCGGGATGGGTTCCGCCAGGGTTGGCTCGCGGAAGCAGACCGGGTGATCAACTGGTGGAATTTCATGGAGACCACCTTCGGCATGACCCTGGGGGCCGCCCTCGGCCTGGGTCTTTGGCTCTCCCGTCGTCGCCTCAACTCGGGAGGCGGACTCTCCGACCCGACACCACCCGTCGGTGCCCCGTCGCGCGGGCTCGAGTGGACCCTGATCGGGATGCACCTGGTCCTGCTGGTGGGCATGGAGTTCACCGATCACCGCCTCTTCAGCGAGATCTATGACTTTGGACTGATGCTCGGGTTCCTCCCCATCCTCGGCATCACCGCCGGACGCTTCTGGCCCTGGCTGACGATCACCGTCATCACCCTGGTCCCGATCGCGGGCAAGACCTTCCATCGGCTGGTGAACGAGGAAGCGGTGTTGGGCCCGGTGGCCGGCGCCACGCTTTACCTGGCGCTCCCGCTGCTCCTGGCCGGGTGGCTGGCCTGGCGATTCCGTGCGTTGGCCGCCGCCGGGAACACGACCCGCTGGCTCGCCGAAGCCCTCCTCTTCAACACGCTGGTCTACTTCCTCCTGAACAACGCCTTCTTCCGCTTCCCCTGGCCATGGCAGGCCTGGACCCCCCGCACCCCCAACGCCCTCGTGTTTGCGGCCTGCGCGGGGGTGTTGAGCCTGTGGGCCTTCCGCCTGCTCCATCCACGGACAGGAACTCGTTCAGGTTGATCATCACCCGGCAGGATTCGACCAATCCGCGGGCGGGCGGGGACGCCCATTCCCCCGTCCTCTCGGATCTGGCATCTGGCAACTCGGATCTGGGTTCTCCGCCGGCAACTTCCCTCTGGCAACTCCCCTCGGTCCGCCCAGACTCCGGCCTCGCGTGCCACTCTTCTCGCAGGGATTCATCGAGCGGGTCCGCTCCGCCAGCGACATCGTCGATGTCGTGGGCGCGAGCCTGCCCTTGAAGCGCGCCGGGACGAACTTCGTCGCGCTGTGTCCGTTTCACGGGGAGAAATCGCCCAGCTTCAACGTCAGTCCCAGCCGCCAGATCTTCCATTGCTTCGGATGTCATGCCGGCGGCGACGTGTTCGGGTTCGTTCAGAAGTATGAGAACCTGGGATTCACCGAGGCGATCGAACGGTTGGCGGAGCGGGCGCGCATCCCGCTCGAGTACGAGAACAACCCCGAGGCCCTCCGCAACCGCGGCATCAAGGATCAACTCCTCAAGCTCCACGAGGCCGTCTGCGTGCGCTGGCAGCAATGTCTCGCCACCGAGGCGGGCGGCCAGGTCGCCCGGGATTACCTGGTGCAACGCGGGGTCTCCGCCGATTCCATCCGCGAGTTCCGCATCGGGGCCGCACCAGAATCTTGGGATGACACCGTCAACTGGGCCAAACGCCAGGGGTTCGATCCCAAGCTCTGCCAGGAGGCCGGTCTCATCATCCACAAGCCCGAGAGCAACCGCTGGTACGACCGGTTCCGCGGACGTCTGATGTTCCCCATCTGCGACGAGCAGGGTCGGGTGATCGCCTTCTCCGGACGCATCCTCCAGGGCGACGAGAAGTCCGCGAAGTACGTCAACTCCCCGGAGACGCCCCTCTTCACCAAGGGCAAGGTCCTCTACGCACTCGACAAGGCCAAGCGCCCGATCCTCGACGCCGGTCACGCCATCGTCTGCGAAGGACAGCTCGACACCATCGCCTGTCATGCCGCCGGGGTCCGCAATGTCATCGCTCCTCAGGGAACCGCCCTCACCGCCGCCCATGGACGCATCCTCAAGCGGTACGTCGAGGAAGTCATCCTCTGCTTCGACGGCGACAAGGCCGGTCGCGCCGCCACCATCCGTTCCCTCGACGATTGTCTTGGATCCGGACTGGCCATCCGCGTGGCGAGCATCCCGCCACCCGATGATCCCGACAGCTTCATCCGGAAGTCCGGGGCAGATGCCTTCCGGGAAGTGCTCAGCCGGGCCCAGTCGTTCTTCGATTTCTTCCTCCAGCATCTCATCACCGGCAATGACCCCGCCACCGATCGTGGCCGTCTCGCGATCATCGCCGGCATGGGCGCCAAGTTGCAGATGACCGGCAACGCCGTCCTCATCGACACCTACGCCCAGCGCACGTCCCAACGACTGGGCGTGAGCGTGGATGCCGTCCGCACCGAGTTCGCCAAGATCAAGGCGGCACCCCAGCGCGTGGCACCGGAAGAACGGGAAGAACCAACCTCGCCGGAACGCACGACCGGCAACACCGCGCAGGTCGAGATCGAACCACCCACACGGCCGCCGATGCACGATCTCTGGCTGTTGAAGTACCTGTGCCACGCCGAAGCAGAGACGCTCGACTGGGCCGTGCATCACTTCGACCCACGCTGGATCCAGCATCCCGTCACGCGAAACATCGTTCAGGCCCGTCTTCACCAGGCGGGAGGTGATCTCAACCTGACCGCCCTCCTGGCAGCCCTGGGCGAGGACGACTTCGCCATCCAACTGGTCACCGAGGCGGCATCGGAACAGCGGGCGATCGCAGACATCCCGACCCAGTTGGCGGATGTCACCCGACGCTTTCGCGACAGTTGGATCGACCGGCAGATTGCCACCCTTGGGACCCAACTCGCCGACACGGCGCACGCCCATGAAAAGCACCTGACGGTCATCCGGGAACAGCAACAACTGCGGACCTGGAAACGCCAACCCCTCTCACAGATCGCCGATGCCTGAGGGTCTCTGTTCCCTCGAGGGACGAGCTCCTCGTCGCACCCCGTAGGAGACGACGTCAGGAGACTCTGACTTTCAGTCGCGCGTACCCCGGCCCACGCACGGTGCCCGCCCGATGGAAGTGAGCCTCGTTACCTCGTCGCCTACGTAGGAGACGACGTCAGGAGACTCTGACTTCCATCCGACGCTCCCCGGCCCACGCAGGTTCCCAGCCAGCCCAGGATGCGCCTGCTTCCGTTGGCGCCTCGTAGGAGACGACGTCAGGAGACTCTGACTTCCCTCCGGGCGTACCCCGGCCCGGGCACGTTCCCCGCCCGATGGAAGTGAGCCTCGTTACCTCGTCTCCTACGGGTTGGGGGGGGAGCCTCTCACTCCATGGGGACGTACCACGGCCCACGCAGGTTCCCAGCCAGCCCAGGATGCGCCTGCTTCCGCTGGCGCCTCGTAGGAGACGACGTCAGGAGACTCTGACTTCCCTCCGACCGTACCCCGGCCCACGCACGTTGCCCGCCCGACCAGAAAGAGCCTCGTTACCTCGTCGCCTACGGCTTACTTCACGGGGGGTGGCTCGGGAGTCTCGGGGCCCTCGGGTTTGTCGCTCTTGGGCAGGAGGCCCTTCAGGAACGAGATCGGACGCAGGAGATTCATGAGGATCCGGGGCACGTAACGCGGCTCGGGCTTGGGATCGGCAAGCGTTCCTTCGACCCGATACTCAAGGAACTTGGTCACGGGCATGAAGGCCAGGCTGAGCAAACGTCCGATCAACGGCGCGTCACGGAACAACGCCGCTTCCATGGTGGCGTTGAGCTGGCCTTCGTAGGACACGGTCCCGCGGTATCGAAGACGCATGGCAATGGATCGCATCTCGAAGTCCTGGGTATCGACCTGTCCGTCCGCCAGCTTGAAGGAAGCCGAGCCCGAGGTGAACCGCGTCTGTCCCAACCCCGGGGAGATCGTGTCGAAGATCGGAGAAAACAACCCGAAGATCGGCAATCCCCAGAGGTATCCATCCTCCATCGAAACGGTTCCCTGTCCCCGGATGGTACGCGGGTCGGCGGTATTGCCGGAAGTGACCGCACCGCGACCCGTGACACGTCCTTCCAATTGGTTGGTCTTGGGCCAGACATCGCCCAGGAACTCCCGGAGAGACACATTCGTCACCGCCAGCTTCAAGCGGTAGTCGACCTCCTTGTCGGCCGATGCCCAGTCGAAGTACAGGTCGCCGGCCAGCGATCCCCCGCTGAAGGCGGAGCGCAGCCCCGAGATGGTCAGGGTCTCGTCCTTCAAATGGACCCGTGCATCCAGGTTCGTCCCACGCAATCGCCACCAGCGGAAATCATCCCCGCGGACATCGAACCGGATATCTGTGCCGACCATCCCGCGCACGGAAACCACTCCATCCACCACGGCATGGGGCGGACGAAGGAACTGGTACGGAGTCATGACCGCGGCCGCGTTGGTCCCGATGATCCTCGCCACGCGCAGGACCGGCACGTTGGCGCGGGCATTGGTAAATGCCAACCGTTGCGAGGCGATGTCGTAGGCGGCTCCCGGCACGTAGGCATCGCCGTCCGAACGCGCGCGCACCTCGCGAAAGGTCAGGAACCGGTTGGTGTATCCCACGTGGCCATCGGCCCACTCGATGGGTTCTCCGCGGACGACCGCGTTGGTGAGGGACACATGGACTTGGAATCCGATCAACTCGGGTTCCTGCCATCGCCCCCAGATCTGACCCTCGACCCGGGGAGGCTGAGGCAATGACACCCGGTCCATCTCCCGCTGGATCTTCCCCTCGAGCAGCGGCCGGACGATCATCGGGTCAATGGTGGAACGGAGGTCGAAGCGGTAATCGCGGGTGTCCTCATCGTTCTCGTAGCTCAATTGCACCGAGCCTTCGGGCCGGACGATGTCGAGGGGACCGATGCGCCAGTAGCGGTTGGTATAGGTGATGGGACCGTGCGCGGTGCGGGTGGGCAGATCGCGGAAGGAAAGATTGGTTCCCGACAGCCAGGCATCGAGGGTCAGGCTTCGGTGGATCGCGAGGCGGGCTTCGTGATCCGGGATTCCCCACCCGGGCAGGGTGATGCCCACCTGACCGGACAGGCGGGGGAGTGATTCCTTCTCCCAGCCGTACTGCCCGATCTGTTCCCGGGCCTTGGCATTCATCCAGCCCCGCACCGCGTGAGGGTCGGCCGTGGAATAGGCGGTGGCGGCGACCTTCCGGGTGGGGACATCCAGCGTCGCCTCGGCCCGCAGATCGCCATCGCCGAACCAGGCCTGGAACGGCGTCACTTCCAACTGCGGCGCCGACCAGACCAATCCGAAATCCGCTCCATCGATCTCCATGCGGGGGACCTGGGCGGGGCCGACCGAGATGGAAGCCCAGGCATCGACATGGACCAACCGTTGCCAGTAAGCCCAATCGGTCGTCGTGGCCGGCGGATGGAGATTCGGGGTCAACCCAAGCTCGGTCTGGAAGGAAGGCACGGCACTCCACGCCGAGGTGGCTCCGGCGACGTCGAGCGAGAGGTGAAGGCTCCGCCATTCCGACGTCGAGTGCGACGCGAGCACGACCCACTTCAGCGCGTCCACGGTCACGGGATTGGTGGCCGTCGGAATCCGAAGGTCGGACAGCGAGAGTGAGATCGTCGAATCAAAGCCCGGGGCGGCAGGTGAAAGGATGGCCCAGGTCGAGTTCGTCGGCGGCAGTCCCCATGGGGCGGATGGGCCGGCCCTGAGTTCGGTCGGCCGACTGCTTCCCGTGCCTTGCAGCATCGACGCCGAAGCCCAGCGACTGGTGGCATTGCTGGCGCGTACGGACCAATCGAGCCACTCGGGCACGGCGTTCGAACCGCGCCACTCGACCCCGACCCCGATCTTCAAGGCATCAAATCCACCCCAGCGCGTCAGCGCCCGGTCGGCATCCAACTCGAAATCCGCCCGGACGTGATTGGACTGGCCCTCGGGCGGATCCAACCGCACCGCGAGGCGCAGTCCCTGCACGGCACCGAGGACATTGGAGGCGGATTCCGACGACAGACGGAACTCGGCGGAAGAAAGGGTGGGGCGCTGGAGATCGGCGTTGAAGGCCACCTGCACCGCCGGCGGCGACTGGAAGGTGGTCCGCTCCAGCCAGCGGGTGGCTTCCAGCAACTGCTGCCGCCACACCGCGGGTGCCGCCGTGAGATTGGTCCGCTCCGGGCGCGGCACCCGGAGCAGGGCGGCATTGGTCAGCGTGCCATGGGCGGAGAAGATGCCGCCGTGGCTGGTGGCGTCGAGTTGGTCCAGTTCCCACAGGTCGGCGGAAACGAAGCGGAGTCGCGCATGGACATGATCGACGGCGAAGAGGAATGGCGGCGAGTGGGTGCCGGTGTCGAGCGGCAACGTGATCCGCCCTTCGCGCAGGGTCAGGGACGTGATCTCCGGAGCGCTCCCCTCCATGAGGGCCGACCAACGCAACTGCAACTGGAGTTCGCCGGCATGAAACACTTCACCCGGCTTCTCCTCCCGCCGCGTCAGGTTCACGTCCTCGGCCACCAGGCCGCGGGTGAGGCGGACCCGCATGCGACTGAACTCAAGCTCGATGCCCCGTTCCTTCAACTGTCCAAGCAACGGTTGCTTCCCCCATTCGGGAACGCCGACCTGGTTGAGGTAGACCAGGAAGCACCCGAGAAACACGACCCCGAGATAGGTTCCGCGCCGACACCACCGGAAGGTCCTTCGTACCGGTCCACCCTTTTGCCTTGGCGGTTCCATGACGCGGCATCGGGTTCAGGGGAGGCCCAGGAAGCGGATCAAGTCCGCATAGAGGGCTCCGGGTAACTCGAGGCGCAGCGCCATGGGATCATCGTCGAAGCGGGCCATGACGAAACGGTTGCCCGCAATCGGCCCGCCAAACCGGAGGTGCATCGAACGGACCGGTGCCGGGGCCTGCAACCGGATCTCCACCTCGTGCGACACTTCCGCGAAGCGCCCGGCCTTCAACAAGGCGGCTTCATCCGTCACCGAGTACCGCATGGAATCCCACGTCCCGAGCCGGAAGAGGACTTCATCCAGTGCATCGGGAATGAGCTCGGCGAAGGGCGTTCCCTCCGAGACCTTCCAGTTGCCTGCCTCCCGGGCGAAGACCCGACGGCGGCCTTCATGGGTGACCGTGACCTGGACCACCTGGTTGGAATCAAAGCGCCACGACCGGAGTTGGCCCGGCGAATCGAGGTTGAAGAGCACCGTTCGCGGAATCGCGTACACCCCGGGCTCATCCAGTCGCCGTGCGTACAACAGCGTTCCCCGGGCGTCCGTCGCCCGGCCCACCTGCAGATGCGCCAGCACATTGGTGCCGCGGCGGGCCACGAATTCGCGGGTCGGCCGGTCCAGTCCATAGGGTGCCAGATCCGGCACCACGTCATCGACGAACTGGGCAATCTCCAGGGTCGACAGCTGTGAGATCAGGAAATCCACCGCCGCCGGCTCCGCAGGGAAGACCCGGGGCTGCGTCACCGCCCAGTTGGTCCCGGTCAAGGCCAGCGTGAAGGCATTGCTGCCGCGGACTTCAATCGACCCCACGCCGTCCAGCGGTCCGAACAGGTGGGGATCCCGGAACTCCTCCAGCGACCGCTCCAGCACCGTGAGTTCCTCGGCCGCCACGCGCACCAGATTGGTGTGGGACAGCCGCCGGACGAATCTTTCGCCCGGGGCATTGGTGGCGATCGATCCCACCTGCAACCGCGCCCATTCATTGGTGCCGGTGCCAATGGCCAGTTCGATTTCGGCCGGTTGCAGGCCGTACACCGACCGGTCGATCACCGGGGCGTCACTGACGAACTCGGTCACCCGGAGATGCTGCATCTGGGCCACCAACGCCTCGATCCGTTCCCCGTCCGCCCGGGCGGACAACGGTTGGCGCAATCGCCACCGGGTGCCGTCCCGGATCGCCTCGAAGACGGTCCGCCCGCGGCTGGAGAGCGTCACCCGGTCAAAGCGGCGCCCGCCCAGATCCAGCAGGGTCCGATCGCGCCAGTCGTTGGCCTTGGTCGGAAGACTCGCCAGCAGGGCGGCGTCCGCGGTGTAGACCCCATCCGAACCCACCCGCTGAAAATAGAAGCGCGACTGGACCGGCGTGAGACCACCGATGCGGAAGATGGTCGGACCCTGAGGAGTCTGGAGGGCCAGGGTCGCCATCGGCGGTTCCAGTCCGAAGGCCTTCAACGCATCCGGTTGCGCCGCCACCTGCCCGGCAGTGATGAACCCTGCCGGCACCAACCGTCCCAACTCCCCCAGCAGACGATCCACGCTGGCGGCCTGCGCCGGGTAGGCCACCGGAACGGTCAACCGCCAGGTTGCATCGGATCGTTCCACCCGCATCACCGAGTTCGACCGGATCAACTCGACCGCCGTCACCACCGCCGGATCCACGGGATCGAAGCTGCTCGTGCCCGCACCGCCACGGACCGTCAGGCCGCTGCGGCGGTCCACGAGGAACACATACGCCGCGAGCCCGAAGGCGATCAGGAACAGGATCCAGTTGGAACGTGGGTTCATCTCGGAAGTCGGAGGGGACCGCTCAGTTTCGACGCCGGCTCCAGACCACGAAGCCCACCAGCAGCACCGACCCCGGCAGGATCCCCAGCAACGTCCAGCGGATCGCACGGTTCTGGGCCGGGGTCAGGTAGAGCCGGTACTCCCGCACCGGCTTCGGTCCGATGGCCAGCAGTTGGGTCCGGTCCAGCAGCCACGAGAGGGTCAACTCGGCGAAATCGACGTTGCCAGGATTGTTGAAGGCGTCGTTGCCGAACATCAGGTAATCCCCGACGACCACCAACCGAGCCGTACCACGGCCCGCGGCCACCCCGGTCACTCCCCCGCGTTCCGCCGCTGCCGCCATGGGGATCGGACCGCGTTGGTCCAGGCCCGGCTTGAAGGCCACGGTGCCCCCGCGGAAATCCGACCGCGTCATCCCCGACGGACCCGTCGCCACCAGCGTGGTGGCCTTGGGCGCGTCGGCCGGGCGTTGTTCCATCGGCAGGGTCCCGACCACGCGCGGGCGCTGGAAGAAGAGGCGGGACTCATTCCGCATCAACGGCAACGTGATGGGATGGGATCCGAAGTTGGTGGTGAGGACCGTGAATCCGCCAATCGTCTGGTTGGTGTCCGCCGCAAAGGCCGGCGGTGCGGCGATGCCCCAGTCGAAGAGCAGCGGTTCGATGCCCAGACGGACCGTGGGATCGCCCGAGTTCAAGGCCAGCAAGACCCGGCCGCCCCCGTCGAGGAACCGGGTGATCCGCTCGATCTCCACCGGCAGGAACGGCTGGGCCGGCCCCGGGATGACCAGCAACTGGCAATCGGCCGGCACGTCGTTCGTCCCATCGAGCGTGATCTGGGAGATCCACGCGGACTTGGAAGCCACGACCCCGGCGAACCGGAAGTAGCCCCCCAGCCGATCCTCCGAGTCCGCACGCGATTCGTCGTGCCCGGTCAGGAAACAGGCGTGGGGCCGATTGGTGCTGACCAGGCCCGCCAGGGCCGAGGTGAAGACCAGTTCACCCTTGAAGGCCGACCGGCGCACTTCCCGCTGACGCCCCTCCATCATCGCGTTGATGTTGGCGTCGTAGGTGGACAACTCCGACTCCGCGATGCGCACCACCTGCCCCCCGGAATCAAACACGACCAGGTTGGCGTCTTCCGGCCCCAGCTTGTAGGTCGTCCGCACCTGGATCGCCGTGACCGGTTCCGCATCGGAATTGACGAATCGGGTGTGCACCCGCGGTTGGAGATCCGAGTACTCCCGCAGCAGCCCGTCGATGTGGCCGTACAGATCGGAATCCCGCGGGAACAGGACCGTGACCTTGACGTCGTTGGTCAGTCCTTCCAGCACCTGTCGGGTCAAGGGCGACAGCTGGAAACGGCCCGTGCTCGAAAAGTCCCGGCGCCAGCGGAGGCGTGCGGACGCCAGATGATTCACCAGGGCGAAGATCACCAGCGCCGACGCGACCCCGATCAAGACCGACACCGCGATCCGATAACGCCGAAGGGGAACGAAGCTGGGGGTGGGATCGGCCATGGCACTCATTTCCATCGACGGCTCTGCACGACGCGATGGGTCAGGAACAGGAAAAGGACCGTTGCCGACACGTAGAACACCACGTGGCGTCCCACCACCAGTCCGCGGGAAAAGTCCTCCATGTGGCGGGTCATCGACATGTGCTCCAGCGCCGGCACTGCCCAGGCTGGCACCACCCCCGACACCTCCGGGCGGTATCCCAGCATCCACAACCCGATCCCGAACAGGAACGACACCATGGCGGCAATGATGTCCGAGCGGGTCAGCGACGAGGCGAAACAACCCAGCGCCATGAACAGCGATCCGACCAGCGCGATGCCGAGGAAGGTCACGGCCACGATGACGGGCTCGAACAGGGCGGCTTCTCCGGTGATCTGCCGGAGGGAGAACAACACGCCCACGAACGGCAGCCAGGTCAGGAGATAGAAGGCAAGCGCCCCCGCATACTTCGCCAGCACGACCTGCCAGTCGCCCACCGGAGTGGTCATCAGGGCTTCATAGGTTCCCGTCGCCTTCTCGGCCGCGAACGAGCGCATGGTGATCACCGGCGCACTCAGCAGCACGATCAGCCAGAAGTAGGTCGTCTGGTAGAACAGCTCCGTCACCGGCGCGTCGTACGGCATCTGCCGGATCCGCTCGATCAGGTCCACCAGGCTGAAGCCACTTAGCAACAGAACCGCCGCGATGACCACGTAGCCGGTCAACGAATTGAAGTAGGCACCCAACTCGCGGCGCATCAGTGCGAAGAAAACGCTCATTCAGTCCTCCCGAACCTTTCCCCGCGTCATGTGGATGAAGATGTCCTCCAGCGAATGCCGGCTCCGGGTCAGTTCCCGCAACGGCCAGCCGTGATCGCGCACCTCGGCGAACACCAACGGCCGCAGATCCGCCCCGTGGCGCGGCACCAGTGACAGCCGCAGGTAATTTCCGTCCAACGGCTCCAGTTCCACCCGCTCGACTTCCGGCAGGTCCCGGAACGCTTCCAACAACTGCGCCGCCGGCGCTTCCACCTCGGCCACCACCCGCCCGTCCAGACTCATCCGCTGGGTCAGGTCTTCCGTCCGGTCCGATGCCAGGATCCGGCCCCGGTGCAGGATCAACACCCGCGAACACGTCATCTCGACCTCGTTCAGGATGTGCGTGGACAACACCACCGTGTGGTTTCGTCCCAACTCCTTCACCAACGCCCGCACCGACCGGATCTGATGCGGGTCCAGGCCGATGGTCGGCTCGTCCAGGATGATCAGGTCCGGCTCGTGCACCAAGGCGTCCGCCAGTCCGACCCGCTGCCGGTATCCCTTGGAAAGCTGCCCGATGATCCGCCCGGCGACCTCCGTCAGGCCGCATTGCTGGAGCACGGCGTCCACCCGTTCCCGGCTTCGGCGCCAACCCAGGCCCTTCAGCCGCGCCCGGAACTTCAGATACTCCCGCACCCGCATGTCCAGATGCAGCGGGTTGTTCTCCGGCATGTAGCCGATCCGACGACGCACTTCGTCCGGTTCCCGGAACACGTCGTAACCCGCCACCCGGGCAGTGCCGCTCGTGGCCGGAAGGAAACTCGACAGGATCCGCAGGGTGGTCGACTTGCCCGCCCCGTTCGGCCCCAGAAACCCCACCACCTCGCCACGCCCGATCTGAAACGAGATTCCGTCCACGGCCGTGCGGCCGGGATACTGTTTCGTGAGGTTCTCCACCTCGATCATGGGGGTCGACTGCGCCATCGGTATGCCCGTAACCCTAGCGGGATGCCCCCATTTGTCCCAACCCGGATTTGGCAATCATCGAAGCGTCACACGGACCGCCCCATCCTGACGTCGGACGAACAGGCCCATCCGACGGAACACGCTGACGCCCAGTTCCACCGGGGCCCCGGAAGGCCGCGAATGAAGCAGCTTCGCCAGCGGCACCAGTTCCCCCACCGGCTGGCCATCCACCGCCGCCAGGAACATCCCCGGCGACAACCGCCGCGCCGACGGTCCGTCCGCGTCCACCGACGTCACCACCAACCCCGTTTCCGTGGCCTCGACCGTCACTCCCAGCCGGGACCGGATCAGCCTGGCATCGAAATAGACGGATTCATCCACCAACCGCAACGACAGCGAGACGGTCTTGCCCGAGCGCCGGACCCGGATGGGAACCTCGCGCCCGGCACCGGCGGTGACCAACGCCCGGTTGAACTCGATCAGGCTTCCCGCCGGACGTCCGTTGACCTCCAGCACCGCGTCGCCCGCCTTCAAACCACTCTTGTCCGCCGGACTGCCCGGTTGGACGGATTGCACCGACAACGGCCGCTGGCCGGGCTGGAGTCGGGCACCGAACCACAGTCCCCGGATGCTCTCGCCACTGAGGGTCTCGGCCATCGCCTGGTTCACCCGCTTGATCGGGACGGCGAATCCAATCCCCTGCGCCCCGGTCCGGGGTTGAAGGATCGCCACGTTCAATCCGATCAGCTCGCCGCGAAGATTGATCAGCGGCCCACCGGAATTTCCGGGGTTGATCGCCGCATCGGTCTGCAACCAGTCGGCAATCTGCAACGGGCTGCCGTCGGGAACCGATTCGGGTGCGCGCCGGGACTTCGAACTGAGGATCCCCCGGCTCACCGATCCGCCCAGACCGAAGGGATTGCCCAAGGCGATCACCGTTTCCCCCAGCAACAGGTCATCTTCCCGCGCCAACGTCACCGACTTGAACCGCCGGTCCTTCGGAGCGCGGATCCGCAGCAGCGCCACATCCTTGCTCTCCGAGAGCGCCACCCGATCCGCCGGCAACGATTCCAGGGTGTCGGCGAACTGGACCAGGATGTCGTCCACCTCCTGCACCACATGCACGTTGGTCAGGACGTAGCCCTCCGGATCGATCACCACCCCGGAGCCACGGCTGTAGTCGTCCGATTCCGGCCGACGCCGGTAGCCATAGAAATCCTCGATCCATTGCTGGGTGGGGTCGCCACCCCGGTGAACCCGCGAGCGGGTGGCGATGTTCACCACCGCCGGCATCACCCGTTCGACCGCCGTCACCGTGGCATCCCGTCGGATGTCCGCCGGCACCGACAGACCGTCGGCAGGCAAGTCGGGAGCCGACTCGGGGACCGGCTTCGAAGGGGGTGCCGCAGCGAGCATCAATCCCCCGGCAACACACCCCAAAAAGAGGGGCAAAAAACCGTGTTTCATGGGCGCAAGTGCAGCGGAACAGACACGTGAAGCCCGAAGGTTGTTCATCGACTTCCGCCACGCCAGAAAAGGTTTTTTCCCGTTCGGAGGAATGATGTGACGCAGATGTAGGCCGCCTGCCCTCAGGCGGCGTTGACGCTCCGCCCGCTGAGGACAGCGGGCCTACAACCTTGACCCCGTCACCGCGCCCCGGCCCGGGCGCGGTCCACGACGAAATCGACCAACTGCCGGGATCGGAAAAACCCTTCGTCCATGTTGTGTCCCTGACCGGGCAGCACCACGAGCTTCAACAACGATTCCACCCCGGCCTCCCGATAGCGTCGGGCAAACTCTCCTGAGTTCTGCTCCAGCGGGACCACCGTGTCCGAATCGCCGTGGATCAGGAACACCGGCACCTTCGCCCGGGCCAGGATTCCCACCCGGGCAATCGGATTGAACTCCTCCGATCGCGCCATCAACTCCGCCGGGGTCAGCCCATAGGCCGGAGCGGCATTCGTCACTCCGGGATAGGTCCGGAAGTCATAGACCGGGTAAATGCCTGCCACGCCGGAAACGCGTTCGGGCCGGGCAAGCCCCCAACTGGTCACCAGCAAGCCGCCACGACTCCGCCCCAACAGGCAGGCCCGCTCGGCGAAGCCGCGCCGCGTCAATTCCTGATGCAACGCATCGAAGGCCGCATGGCTCCGCGGACTGCCATACGCTTCGCCCACATCCACCCCGGCAACCGCGATCCCCGCCGCCAGGAACCGTTCGTGCATCCAGCGCTCCGCCTCATCCGGATGTCCGCGCAGGGTCGGCCCATACAGGATCCAGGGTTGCGGTGAGCTCCGTTTGCCCTCCGGCGGGAGGAACGCGAAGGCCGGACGTCCCGCGACCGTGAAGTTCTCCGTCCCGGGCAAGACCAGCGGCGGCCAGGTCAACGCCCCGGCGGACGGGAGACCCAACTGACCTTCCAGCCACGCCCCGACCTTCACCGACCATTGATACCCGTGCTCACGAAGGCCCGGTCCGCTGAAGTGGATCCCCTTCCCCCCCGTATCCCGCAGGACCCCCACCAAGGTGTCCGTGTCCGGCCCTTCCAACGCCACACCCGACTTCCACAAGGCCGCCTGCGCCGCCCGGATCTCCGCGGAACCCGTGTCGTCGGGCGTGTGGTAACTCACCTGGGCAACGAACCACGGCGCGGACCATCCCACCGCCTCCCGGGACTGCGTGATCAATTCGCCCATGTACCGGGTGTAGAGATCCCCGGCCAGCGTCCGCGTCGGGTCCGCCTGGTTGGCGTCGGATTCCCCCTGATGCCAGAGCACCGCGCGGAATCCACGGGGACCGACGGCCCGACTCCGGGAGACGAAGGCGTTGAACAACCCTCCCTTGCTCTCCCAATCGCCCTCCTCGCGACGGGTGACGTGGGCCAGGACGGTCGGGGGATTGGGAAAGCGCGCCCCGCGGGGCAGCCATTCCCGGACACTGGTCCCTCCCGCCCCGACGGCGATGATTCCAACCGGGACCCCGAAGCGCAGGACCAGCGCCTCGGCGAACGGGGGAACGAAACTTCCACCATTGCCGCTCGCACCGGGCTGGGGATCGTTCGCCACCTGCCACCCGGATCCGGTGAACGCCGAGACCCGGCCGGACTTCACCGTCTGATGTTCCTCGCCGTGATTGGCGGAATTCGACTGACCCGCGATCACGAAAACCTCGCCGACGCCAACCTGCGCCACCGGGGTGGTGAACAGGACATTCGTGCCGCGACGCAGCCGGGTGGTCACCGGATACCACCCGCCTGCAGGAGCCGTCAGGGTGGCCCGGAAACGCTGTGCCCCGGGAGCCAGCGTCACCAGGGGCCGCCATGCGTCGTTCATTCCCGGACCCGCAATCTGTCCTTCCACCACGTCCCCGGGTTCGCCGGCAATCTCCCCCTCGAACACCATCGCACCCGCCTCGCGCGTGGCACGCTGGAACACCTGTCGATCCAGCGGCGAGGACAGGACCATCCGCACGCCGGATGACGGGGTTGGAACGGCGGGAGCGCCGATCCGGACAGCGACGGACGCCGGCGCCGCCGGCACCTCGGCGGCAACGAGGCCCGACAGCGTCAGCAACAGCGATGCGAGAGCGGAAGAAACGTACGAAATCATGGGAACTCAGGAAGACTACGCCCCCCCACAGGGGAATCCGACGGGGAAGTATTCCCGTCACCAAAACACCGGCACACCATAACCCGCGAAAGTCCGGTCAGCCGTAACGACAGTAAGTTGGTTTTCGAGGGCATGAGCGATCAACAACCGGTCAAACGGATCCCGATGATGCCAGGGGAGCGTCTCCAAACGCGCAATGTCCCGATTGCCCAACGCGCTGTACCCGACCCGATAGGCATCAAGCGCCTTGGGGATCAACACGGACGGCAATCCGTTCAATGGCAACTTCCCCAACCCGTATTTGATGGTGATCTCGAGATAGGATGCCTGATGGAAGCGAACATCGTTGTCCGAATCCCCCAGAAAGGCCGCCACGCCATGCGGGAGTCGGGCGTCCCCGCTCCACCACCACAGCGCAGCACACGTATCTAGCAGCACCCGCATCTTCACCTCCCAAAGTCAGACTCAATTTCCCGGTCCGACTCGAAGAACGCCTCCGTCACGACCAACTGATCCCGGAACAATCCAGGAGCGGGACGGCTCGACTTCGTGCGGTTCGACAGCGGTCGTAACTCCGCAATCGGCACATTGCGTTCGCAAACAATGACCGTCTCACCCGCCTTCACCTTGCGAGTGTAGGTGGATAGGTGCGCCTTGAAATCGTGCAGATTCACGGTCGTCATGAAAGTGATCCTGAATCCGGACCACTTGTAGGTCAAGTTGTGCCTGAGTGCCCCATCTTCGCATCGTGCGGCCCGCCGCTCGCCGGATCACACTTTGCAAAGTGTGATCCACTCGGACGGGCTCCTGCAGCGGTGGTTTCGACGGAGATAGAGCCTCGTCACCTCGTCACCTCCCTACCCTAAAATCCCGGGGGTCGGCCCCGGTGCCATTTCGATCCTGCCTGATACGCCCGCGCCACCCGAAGGAGGGCGGATTCGCCAAACCATCGCCCGATCAGACAGACGGTCGCCGCCCGGGTGCCTTCCTTGGGTCCGTTGGGAAAGACCACGCAGGGATGCCCGCTGAAATTCGAGTACAGGAGGCTTTCACCCACCCACGCCGGCGCGAGCACGGCATCGTGGGACGCCAACACCTTCTCCATCGCCTCCGCCAGTTCACCGCGCCCGCGATTCGCCTCCAGGTATTCCACTGCCGGGATGAGTCGGGCCGCTCGGAACTGATTCGGCCAACTCCCGTCGTCCTGTTGCACGAGGCCTTCCGCCCGACCATCCCGCACCCACGCCTCGAAGCTCGCCGAGGCCTCGGCCTTCAGGATCAGAAGCAGCGCGTCCCCCGGATG
>CAMCFL010000008.1 GCA_945873715.1 Akkermansia muciniphila | reverse complement strand
ATGAGCGCGGAGAAAGCGTTTGAGGTAAGGCGGCAGGTCGTGCAGGCCGATGGAGTAGATGGTGGCAACGCGGATGGTGCCGGAGATGATGTCCTTCACCTCCTGGAGTTTTGAGAGGAGGGATTCGTAGGATTGGATCACCTGCTTGCCGTACTCGTAGAGGAGTTGGCCTTCGCGGGTGAGTCGGAACTTCTTCTTGGAACGTTCGATGAGGAGGCAGCGGAGTTGGCGTTCGAGGGAGGAGATCTGCTGTGAGACGGCCGACTGGGTGATGCCGTTGATCTGGGCGGCCTTGGTAAAGCTCTCGGTTTCAGCGAGGTCGCAGAAGACCTTGAAGCTCTCGATTTGCATGCTGGGAGCTGATGAGAGTGAAATGGGCTTCGCTTGGCAAATGGGAGTTTGAACCGCGGCTGGGCGCATCTTGAGTTTGTTGTCACCCATGTAGGCCCGCTGCCCTCAGCGGGCGCTTTGACATCGCCGCCTGAGGGCAGGCGGCCTACATCCATGTCAGATTCAAGATGCGCCCCCGCGTCGGAGCGCCGCACTTCGGCGTTGCCAGCGGCGCTGGCTCGGCAAAGATCAGGGGGTTCAATCATGAAACACGTTTTCCCATTCGTTGCTGCGGCCGCCCTGATGGCGGGTTGCGCCTCCTCCTCCAAGACCGTGCACACCCCGTCGCCGCAACCGGTGCCTGCCCCTGCCGGTTCGGTCGCCGTTGCCGCGCCCGGTGCCCCTGGTTCACGGTTGGGCAAGACCGACGCCGAGGGGTTCACGGTGATCTTCGATGGAACCTGGGATGGCTGGGTGGTGAACGAGAATCCGTCTTCGTGGAAGATCGTCGACGGGGCGCTGCGGGCCTGTGGCGAACGGAGCCACTGTTTCTACATCGGTGCGCTGGCACCGTTTAAGGATTTCGAGTTCAAGGCCGACCTCAAGACGGAGCCGGGTTCCAATGGTGGGGTGTACATCCACACCAAGTATCTGGACACCGGTTGGCCGTGGGGCGGCTACGAGACCCAGGTCAACCAGACGCAGGGTGACTGGCGCAAGTCCGGCAGCGTGTATGCCGTCCAGGACGTGAAGGAAATCCACGTCAAGGACAACGAGTGGTACACGCATCATGTCGTGGTGAAGGGCGGGACGGTGAAGATCTATCTCAACGGCAAGTTGGTGAATGAGTTCACCGAGGAACCTGGTCGCGTGGCGGGCAAGGACTTCGAGCGCAAGCTCAACCAGGGAACCTTTGCGTTCCAGGCCCACGATCCGAAGTCCGTGGTCCTCTACCGGAATGTCCGCGTGAAGAAGCTCTGATCCGGGCGAGTCGGTGCCGGGGTTTTCCCGGCACCGTTTTCAGGTGCCGGCGCCCGGTTCGTCGATTTCTGCGGGGGCTTTCAAACCGTGGGTGCGCAGCTTCTCGCGCAGGGTTACGCGGCTGATGCCCAACCAGCGGGCGGCCTGCGCCTGATTGCCCCCGGCCCGGGTCATCGCCTGGGACAGCACCTCGAAATCCAGTTGGCCGACCAGGCGATCGTAGGCGTTCGAGATCTCTCCGCGCTCCGCCGAAGCCAGCGTTTCGGTCACCATTCCCTGCAGGCTCTCCGGTGTCATCGCATTGCGCGTCGCCTTGCTGAGGACCTCGCGGACGTCGATGTCGGCGATGGGGTAGCCTCCCGTGCGGAGAAGCGCCTGCCGCACGACGTTTTCCAGTTCGCGCACGTTCCCCGGCCATGGGTGGTCACAGAGGACCCGGACGGCATCGGGATGGATCGCCGGGGACTTGAATCCCAGGGATTCACCGTGCTTGTGGGCGAAGTGGAGGGCCAGCAGGGGGATGTCCTCGGGACGGTCCCGCAGGGGAGGCAGGAAGAGGGAGACCTGATTGAGCCGGTAGAAGAGGTCTTCCCGGAACGTCTTGCCGACGATTGCGGCCTCCAGGTCGACGTGGGTGGCGGCGATGATCCGAACGTCGAGGGGGATCGGGTCACGCCCGCCGATCCGCTGGAAGGTCCGTTCCTGGAGGACCCGCAGGAGTTTGGCCTGGGTTGAGGCTCCCATCTCCCCGATCTCGTCGAGGAACAAGGTGCCGTGGTCGGCTTGCTCGAAGCGTCCGATGCGTCGTTCAATGGCCCCGGTGAAGGCACCGCGTTCGTGTCCGAACAGCTCGCTCTCCAGCAAGGTCTCGGGGATGGCGGCACAGTTGACCGCGATGAACGGGCCTCGGGAGCGGTCTCCGTGGGCGTACAGCGCGCGGGCGATCAACTCCTTGCCGGTGCCTGTTTCTCCCCGGATGAGGACCGTTACCGGCTTGGTCGCGACACGCCCGATCTCCTTGTACACCTCCTGCATTGGCCGGCTCTTGCCAATCAGCGCGGTCGGCACCGGGGAAGGCTCGGCGGGTGCCGCGTCGTTCGGACGCAGCCGACGACTGGCGAGAGCGCGGCTGGTGGCGGCGATGAGTTCCTCCATTTCGAAGGGTTTCAGGAGGTAGTCGAACGCCCCCTCCTTCATGGCTTCGATCGCGGTCTCGGTGGTTCCGTGGGCGGTCATCAGGAGGATGGGCGTGCCGGGTTGCTGCACGTGAAGTCGGCGGATGACTTCCAGTCCACCGAGTCCGGGAAGTCGCAGGTCCGTCAGGATCACATCAAAAGTTCCATTCGCAGCCCGGCGACAACCATCGTCGCCGCGCCGGGCGATCTCGACGGTAAAGCCTTCCGCGGACAGCACGGTGGCGAGCGCCGCGGCGAGGGACGGATCGTCCTCGATGAGGAGCAGGTGTTTCTGGGAGCTCATGGGGAGAGCGGAAGGATGATCGTGAAGGTGGTTCCGGTGCCCGGCTGGGTCTGGTATTCGAGCAGGCCCCCGTGCTTTTCGATGATGCGGGCGGCGATGGCGAGACCGAGTCCGGTTCCATCGGCCTTGGTGGTGAAGAACGGGTCGAACAGCCGGCCTTCTGCCTCCGGGGCGATGCCCTGGCCGTTGTCCGAAACCTCAATGAGCGCCACGGGACTCTGGGAGCCGTCGAGCCGTCGCTCCCCGACTCCCGTCTGGAGACGGATGCGTCCGCCTGGGCCGGACGCATCGATCCCATTCCGGACGAGGTTGATCAGGACCTGTTTGAGTTGTGCGGGATCGGCTCGGACCCGCACTTCGGTGCCTGGCTCAACCTGGAGGGTGATGCCGTCGTTCTCGGCAGCGGGGCCAAGGATCTGGACGACTTCGGAAAGCAGGTGCCGAAGGGACAGACTGGCCGGGCTGGGCTCTGCCGGCCGGGCGAACTCCAGGAACCCCCGGACAATCCGTTCCAGACGGTTGATCTCCGAATGGATGATGACGGCATCCTCCGCGGCAGGACTTTGGGGCGGCAGTCGCTTCTGCTGGGTGAAGAGCCGGGCCTTGATGGCAGTCAGGGGATTGCGGATCTCGTGTGCCACCCCCGCAGCCAGGACTCCAAGCGATGCCAGCTTTTCCTGTCGCTCCATCATTCCGCGTGTTTCGACCAACTGGATCCGGAGAGGACGGATCAGATCGCGGTAGACCAGGATGGCGAGGGATGCGGCGAGGATCAGGATGGTGACGAAGGTTCCAAAGAGCAGTTTGACCAACCGGGACAGGCGCGTCCGTGCGTCGGCGATGGTCGATTGGAGTGCCTCCTCCCGGAGTCGGAGCAGTCGTCGCGTGTCCTGCGCCATGTCGGCGGCCAGATCTCCCAGGACGGCGATGCGAGGCCCCACTTCCTCCCGCGTGGCACCCTTCAGGATGAAGTCGCGCAGACCGAGCGACTCCTCCCAGTAGGTCCCAAAGGTCTGGCTGAGTTCGTCCAGGATCTGAATTTCGCCGGGGCGATGGATGGAGTTCCGTTGCTGGCTGAGCCATTGATGGAGCCTTCCGCGGGATTCGGCGAAGGCGGTCCATGCAGTCGGATCCCGGGTGGCTTCGTAGCGGCGGAACAACGATCGCAGTTCGTGCAGGTCCGCACTGAAGGTGTCGCCCAGTTGGAAGCTGCTCACCTCCTGTCGGGAAATCCGGTTGCCCAACTGATCCGCAGCCCTCCAGGCCGTCCAGCCCGTCCAGACGAGCACCGTCAGGGCGGAAACGATTGCGCCGATAAAGAGGAAGACCCTTCGTTGCATTTGACCATGGGAGCGTGCCTGTGCGGAGGGGGCCTGTCCAAGCCGGGACCGCTGGGTTGGGTGGAAAGGAATTGGTCCAGGATGGAAAGCAAATGACCTGTCAACGGCCGTCCTTGGTGTGGGTGCAACCGGATTCCGCAGGAAACCGGAGGTTTCTGCACTTTCCGACGGTTGGCATGCGGGTCGCATACGGAGGATGGGCCGGGTCGCCTGTCGATCCGGCGCGCAGCAATGAGCTGCCTTGCCAGTTGCCCCAGGCGCCTGTCGCGTTTGGGGATGGGGATAACGACGAATGGTTGGTTCGTCATGAGGGTTAGCCCCCCTGCGGGTGAGGTTCCATTGCTGCGTCTCTCGATTTGAAAGCTGGAGTCGTTTGATGAAATCCCACGGCAACGCGATGACCCCGGGCATTGCTGCCGCAGTCCCCGACCAAGGTCGGTTGCTTTTGGTGGATTCGGATGACGCCGTGCGGGAAGCGTTGGGTGAGGCGTTCCGGTTTCAGGGATTCGAAGTGGAGGCGGTGGCCGATGCCGATTCCGCCCAACGGTCCTGCCGGGCCCGATGCTTTGATTGTGCCTTGGTGGATGTTTGTCCGGTTGGTGCCACGGGTTGGGACACGTTGAGGGCGCTGGTCGGGCTTGGATCCCTCCCGGTGGCGATCATGAGCGTTGGTTCCGGCCTGTTGCGGCGGGCGAAGACACTCGGTGTCGAACAGGTCTGGGAGAAGCCGCTCGCGGTTGAGGAGGTTGCGGTTTGGATCCGGGATCGGGTTGCCGCCGCGAGGCGGTCTTGAAGTTTTTGGCGCCGGTCATCCTTCAGCAGGCCATGCCGTCAGTCCCACCCCGGCAGGCTTGCGGATGGCCGGCGCCTTCTTCGTCAGTTCCGGTTGCTTGACGCTCCCGGGCTGGAAACGCAGAATTGGAGTTCGCGACTTTCCGGCATCCGCCGGGCATTCCTTTTTTACCAGTACACGTACCTGCGCATGAGCACGCCGCACAATCTTTTGGGCACCCTTCAGACCTTCGACCTGGGAAATGGTCAGACGGGCAAGTACTACTCCTTGCCGGCCTTGGGTCAGGCTCTCGGAGCCCCCGTCGGACGGCTACCGGTATCGATCCGCCTGGTTCTCGAATCGGTGCTTCGAAACTGCGACGGGCTGAAGGTTCAGGAGGCAAACGTCCGGGAGCTTGCCGCCTGGAAGGCGGTTGAATCGCGCACCGCAGAGATTCCGTTCGTGGTGGCGCGGATCGTCCTGCAGGACTTCACCGGGGTACCTCTGCTGGTGGACCTCGCCGCCATGCGTTCCGCCGTGGAACGACTGGGCAAGAACCCGAAGATCATCGAGCCCCTCGTCCCGGTGGATCTGGTGGTGGATCACTCGGTGCAGGTGGATTTTGCGGGGAGCGCGGATTCGCTCGGCCGCAATCTGGAATTGGAGTTCTCCCGCAATCGCGAGCGGTACCAGTTCCTGAAATGGGGCATGCAGGCCTTTGACACCTTCAAGGTCGTGCCTCCGGGCATTGGCATCGTCCATCAGGTCAACCTGGAGTACCTCGCCAAGGGCATGCTGGAGCAGGGCGGGGTGTACTATCCGGACACGCTGGTGGGCACCGACTCCCACACGACCATGATCAATGGCCTCGGCATTGTCGGCTGGGGCGTGGGTGGCATCGAGGCGGAGGCGGGGATGTTGGGGCAGCCGGTCTATTTCCTTACCCCGGATGTGGTCGGGGTCCACCTGACCGGTGCCTTGCGTGAAGGCGTGACGGCGACGGATCTGGCGCTGACCCTCACCCAGCTTCTCCGCAAGGCGAAGGTGGTTGGCAAGTTCGTCGAGTATTTTGGCCCCGGCGCGATGGCGCTGCCGGTGGTGGATCGGGCGACCATCGCCAACATGGCTCCGGAATACGGGGCGACGATGGGATTCTTCCCGATCGATGCCGAGACGGTGAATTACCTGCGTGCGACCGGCCGCAGCGAGGAACACTGCAAGGCCTACGAGAATTACTACCGGGCCCAGGGCCTGTGGGGGGTTCCGAACGAGGGGGAGATCGATTACTCACAGGTCCTGAAGCTGGATCTTTCGACCGTCCAGCCTTCGGTTGCCGGGCCGAAACGTCCGCAGGACCGGATCGAACTCGGGAACATGAAGCGCGAGTTCTTCCAGGCTTTCAGCCGGGGCGTCACGGACAATGGATTTGGCAAGGCGCGGGGCGAGTACCTCACCCGTCGAGCCGACGTTCCCGCCGGCGGAACGATCGCTAACTTGGGCCATGGCTCGGTCCTGATCGCGGCCATCACCAGTTGCACCAACACGTCCAACCCCAGCGTCATGCTGGCGGCGGGCCTGCTGGCGAAGCGGGCGGTGGAAAAGGGATTGCGGCCGAATCCCGCGGTGAAGTCCTCGCTCGCGCCGGGATCGCGGGTGGTGAGTGACTACCTCTCCAAGACGGGACTCCAACCCTACCTCGACCAGCTGGGCTTCCAGGTGGTCGGCTACGGTTGCACGACCTGCATCGGCAACTCCGGTCCCCTCGCCGTTCCCATTGAAGAGGCCGTGGTGAAGAATGATCTGGTCGCCGCTTCCGTCCTCTCGGGCAACCGCAACTTCGAAGCCCGGGTCCATCAGTCGATCAAGGCCAACTTCCTCATGTCGCCTCCGCTGGTCGTCGCCTTCGCGCTGGCCGGCCGTGTGGACATCGACATGACCTGCGAACCGTTGGGAACCGGGTCCGACGGGAACCCGGTCTATCTGGCCGACCTGTGGCCGACCCTGGCGGAGGTGCGTGACGCCATGCAGTCCGCGCTCAAGCCCGAGGTGTTCCAGAGGCTCTACACCGACTTCGCCGCCCAGAATCCGAAGTGGAACGAGATCCCCGCTTCCACCGGGTTGGTCTACGGGTGGGACAAGCAATCGACCTACATCCAGGAACCGCCGTTCTTCACCCAGTTCAGCCTGCAGCCCGGTTCGATCGCCGAGATCACCGGTGCACGGGCGCTGGGAATCTTCGGGGACTCGGTCACCACCGACCACATCTCGCCGGCGGGCTCGATCAAGAAGTCGTCGCCGGCCGGCCGGTACCTGCTCGACAACGGGGTCACGCTGGAGGACTTCAACAGCTACGGCAGCCGCCGTGGCAACGATCGCATCATGACCCGTGGCACCTTCGCCAACGTCCGCATCAAGAACGTGATGCTGGGCGGCGAAGAAGGCGGCAACACCCTCCTCCAACCCGAGGGCACCAAGCTGTCGATCTACGATGCCTCGGTCGAATACCAGAAGCGCGGCACGCCGCTGATCGTGGTCGCCGGACAGGAGTATGGCACGGGTTCCAGCCGGGATTGGGCTGCCAAGGGCACCAATCTCTTGGGAGTCAAAGTGGTGGTGGCCCAGAGCTTCGAGCGGATCCATCGCTCCAACCTCGTCGGCATGGGGGTTTTGCCGCTTCAGTTCAAGGAGGGCACCACTGCCCAGACCCTCCGACTCGACGGCACGGAGGTCTATGATGTGGTCGGCCTCGGATCCGACATCAAACCGCAGCAGGACCTGACCCTCCGGATCACGCGGCGCGACGGAACGGTGGAAAACGTTCCGGTCCGCTGCCGCATCGATACCCCGATCGAGATCGAGTACTACCAGCACGGGGGCA
This sequence comes from Akkermansia muciniphila, assembly GCA_945873715.1. Lineage (GTDB taxonomy): Bacteria > Verrucomicrobiota > Verrucomicrobiia > Limisphaerales > UBA9464 > UBA6176. Next base: position 10,726 of record CAMCFL010000008.1, on the reverse strand, counting down.
TCCTGCCGTTCGTGCTCCGTCAGTTGGTCTCTCAGGGCTGACCCTTCCCGACCAGAGGAAGGAAGTCCGCCCTCGAAAATCTTGAAGCCGATCGTCGTCACCGGATCCGGGGGACGCCTGGGCCGGGCCGTCGTTCCGGCCCTGCTTGCGGGCGGGCTTTCCGTGCGTCCGTTTGACCTGCGCCCAACCCCCGGACTGGACCCGGTGGGAGGAAGCAGCCTCCTGAACGTCGATGACCTGCGGCGGGCCTTTGCCGGAGCGGGCACGCTCATCCACCTGGCCGCCACCCCGGAAGATGCGGACTTTGATTCCCAACTTGTCCCCAACAATGTCACCGGGCTCCATCGGGTGCTGGAGGCCGCGCGGGAAGCCGGTGTCGCGCGCTGGATCCTGGCCAGCAGCATCCAGGTGAACCTGCGACAGTCCCGCGAAGGTCCCTGGCCGGTTCGGATTACCGACCCGATCACGCCCCTTCGTTGGTACGCAGCCACCAAGGTTTTCCTGGAATCTGCCGGTTACTCGTACGCCCGCGACCTCGGCATCCCGGTGCTCGCTGTCCGGTTGGGCTGGTGTCCGCGCGACGCGGGCCAAGCCGGCGAAATCGAACGGGAAGCCATTGCTCAGGACACCTATCTGAGCCCGGGTGATGCGGGCCGATTCTTCCGCGCCGCCGCCGAGCACCCACTGGATCCCGGCTTTCATGTGGTCTTCGCCACCAGCCGCCCGGTCCGCTCGTGGGTGTTTGACCCGGAACCCGTCCGACGCCTGCTCGGATGGGAACCCTTGGACGTGTGGCCCGTCGACGCGCTAGAGTCCGTGTCATGAAACGATGGCTCCTGGCGGCATGCGCCGCGGTGCTGTCGGTTGTCGGCGTGTTCGCCGCGCCGACCAACACCCTCGACTCGGTGGTCCAACTGTGGCGTAGCGGCAAGACCGATGACGCCCTGGCGGCAGCGACGAAGGCTCTCAAGGAGGACCCGAAGAACCCCCGTCTCCTGAGCCTCCGCGCCCAGATGCGCGTCCTGGTTGGGCAACGTCCCGGGGCCGAGGCCGATCTGACCGCGGCCATCGCCCTTGAACCCGACTCCGGTTGGCTGCGTCAGGAGCGGGCCCAACTCCGGTTCCGTCTCGGCAAGGTGGAGGATTCGGTCGTGGACTTCGACAAGGCTGTGGAACTCGCACCCCGGATGCTGCCCCAGAACTGGCAGCGCGGCATCGCCCTGTATTACGTCGGACGATTCGCCGACGGTCGAAAGCAATTCGAGGTGCACCAGACGGTCAACCCCCAGGACGTCGAGAACGCCGCTTGGCACTTCCTCTGCATGGCGCGAGAGAAGGGGATCACCAATGCCCGCAGCCAGTTGATCCAGGTGGAGCGGGACGGACGGGTTCCCATGAAGGAAATCCAGCAGTTGTTCGCCGGCAAGGCCACTCCCAAGGAGGTCCTGCGCGTCGCTGCCATTGCCGACGATGACGCCGACCGTCGCGACCAGCAGTTCTATGCCCACCTCTACCTGGGCCTCTACTTTGAAGCCATCGGCAGCCCCAAGGAGCGCGATGAACACATCCGGGAGGCAGCCCGCCTCTCCGATCCCGACAACTACATGGGCGTCGTTGCCCGCGTGCATGCCGAACGGCTCAAACTGACTCTTCCCCCTTCCAAACCATGAGTACTTCCAAGCCTCCCGGCCAGCAGCCCTTCTGGGCCGCCGCCATCCAGGATCGTCGTCGGCCCTCCCGGCCGGCGCCCTCCGCTGAATCTTCCCGCCGTCCCCGCCGCCCCCAACGTGGGTCCGACGAGGGAGGCCCTGCCCGTCAGGATGACTCCGGCGGCCATTCCGAGAGGGGGCCCCAGTCCGGTGGAGACCGCTCCGGTGGTTATCAAGGCGGAGGCCGCCCCGGTGGTGGGTATCAGGGCGGAGGCCGTCCGAGTGGGGGTTACCAAGGCGGCGGTGGCTATCAAGGGGGTGGCCGATCTGGTGGCGGATATCAAGGTGGGGGGCGCCCAAGTGGCGGTGGCTACCAAGGCGGTGGCTACCAAGGCGGTGGCTACCAAGGCGGTGGATACCAGGGCGGTGGATACCAGGGCGGTGGTTATCAAGGGGGCGGACGATCTGGCGGCAGTTATCAGGGTGAGGGCTACCAGAGTGGTGGGCGCCCAAGTGGCGGTGGTTACCAAGGCGGTGGTTACCAAGGTGGTGGTTACCAAGGTGGCGGATATCAGGGCGGCGGTTACCAAGGAGGTGGCGATGCCAGGGGCGGACAGAGGTTCGCGCGGCCAGAGAGCGGCTTTCGGCGTCCGTCCGGTTTCGGAGGTGAACCGCGCCCGGGACAGCCGGGACCTTTCGGGCAACAAGGCCAACAGCCTTACCCGACGGATCGGCCAGGTCATCGGCCTTCACGGCCCCATTGGGAGACGCATCCGCAGGAGTCCCGTCGTCCCGAATGGGAGAATGAGCCCTATCAGAATGACCGGCCCGAGTGGTCCAAACAGCCGGATCACCCGGTCAGGCCGCCTTCTCCGAATCAACCGCCCCGGCCGCCCCGACCTGGCCCTGATCGCGCCGTCCGTCCGGACGGGGCGCGCGGTCCGGTTCGCCCGGGTGTGCCGATCCACAAGCCGGGGACCGATGTGGCCGGAGCGATCGACCGACGCAACGCCCGTCGGACCCCGGCTTCCTGGGCTGCGCGGATCGTAGCCCGGTCGGGTGCGGAGAACCCGGCGGACCGGGAGTTGCGGTCGACGCTTCGATCGATTGAATTCCTCAAGCCGGACGACGCCCGCTGGATCAGTCGGGCGGTGTTCGCGTACTTCCGCTGGCACGAGTGGTTGGACCAGGGGCGTCAGTTGGAGAAGCGTCTGGATCAGGCCATGGGATTCACCGACACCTTTCTCCGGCATCCCGCCGCAGTGAAGGAAGAGGCGCTGCGCGCCGGTGCCGTGCCGACCTGGGTCAAGGACGTGTTGGAAGTTCCGATCGAATGGCTGCGCGCTCTCCAGCGTGAACCCCGGCTCTGGCTGCGTGCCCGGCCCGGGACTGCGGTCCGACTGGCCCTCACGCTGGGCGGGCAGACCGATGTCGTCCCCGGTCCGCTGGTCGATTCGGTCGAGTACAAGGGGACCCGCGATCTGTTCCGCACCGGTGCCTTTCATCGGGGTGAGTTCGAGATTCAGGACGTGGCATCGCAGGCGGTGGCGCTGTGCTGTGCCCCGGGAGCCAGTGGCGCGACAGAGCGTTGGTGGGATGTCTGTGCCGGCGAGGGTGGAAAGACCCTGCATCTCGCGGATCTGCTGGCGGGCAAGGGTGAGGTGCTCGCCACCGATCGCGCCAAGTGGCGGCTGGACCGGCTGCAGCAGCGCAGTTCCCGCTCCAAGTCCAAGGGCGTCCGCTGGACGTTCTGGGACGAGTCGCGTCCGATCCCGGCCGAGAAGGGATTTGATGGGGTCCTCCTGGACGCGCCGTGCAGCGGGGTGGGCACGTGGGGACGAAATCCCCACGCGCGTTGGACCACCACGCCCAAGGACGTCGAGGAACTGGCGGTGTGCCAGAAGCGTCTCCTGGAGTCCGCCTGTCTTGGCGTGAAGCCCGGCGGACGCCTGGTGTACGCGGTGTGTACACTGACCCGACCGGAGACCACCGAGGTCGTGGCCGCCTTTAGTGCGGCTCACCCGGAGTTCGAGGCGTGCCCGATGGCCAATCCGTTCAATGCCACGGCGACGCCGGCGGCCGAGTGGACGTTCTGGCCGCAGGACACGGGCGGGAACGGGATGTTCGTCGCCGCCTGGAGACGAAAGCCGTAGAGCGGCCTATTGGAAGTGCGGTTGGTTGTCGCGGTTCCACCATTGGGCGGCGCGCTTCCGCTGGGCTGGATCCTTGAGCAGTTGACCGATGAAATCGATGCGGCGACGGGCTTCGACGTGGCCGTCGCAGAACAGCAGTTCTGCACGGCCGGCATGGAGTTCGAGCGGCCACTGACGTTCCTCGTACATTCCGATGAACCCGCTCCAATCCCGGTCACCCTTGCGTTTGAGATCCCAATTGCTGTCGCCGAAGGCGATCATCAGGGCGGGGGCGACCACTTGGGATTCCTTGGTTTCGCCCCAGACGGGATCCCCGAGATAAACGCCCAGACCCGTATTGGGATTGGCCCCGGCGAAGGCACCCCAGACGTTGTACCCGTAGCTCATGAAGAAGCTGGAACCCGGTTTGAGCCGGACCTCGTCCTGGAGGTAGCCAAGTCCAGCCGGCAGCCTGCTGCCGAACTTTGGGATCCACTGGGCTTGGGGTGGCGCGACCGGACACCGGAACACCTCGGTGCTCTGGCCTGAGTACATGGTTTTCCTCAGCAGCGACGGCCAGATCCAGGTGGCGCCATTCGCCCCGTCGATCCCAACCGGGTACACGCCGTTGTCCCCGATGTAGATCGTGGTCGCGATCCCGAGTTGGCGGAGGTTCCCCATGCACTTGGTTCCCTGCGCCTTTGCCTTGGCCTTTGCCAACGCCGGCAGGAGCATCCCGGCAAGGATCGCGATGATCGCAATCACCACCAGCAACTCAATCAGGGTGAAGCCGCGAACGGAGCGCGGGCGATGGACCGTGGGTTTCAAGGGGGGATTCATGGGCCGCTTTCTCGGGGAATGTCTGCCCATTATCATTTCACCCGGTTGCGCTCAAGGATGGAGTGCCGGTTCATGCGGGTGGATTCGCCTCGTGTGGTTGATTCCGGGAGAGCATCTGTGTTCTGGCGGTGTTGAGCCAATGCCGGCTTTGGACGGCAGGCCAATCATCTGTACGCATTCAAGCTCATGGGCACCCTGCTGGTTCTGAGTGATGTCCACCGGTCCGGTCCCGGTGAGCAGGCCCGACGCGGCTTCGACTCGCAGGCCGTGGCGAATCCGTTCCTGCGTACCTTCCAGAGGGCCTATCGCCGGCACGTCTGGCTGAACGATCCCATGGCCCACGATCATCTGTTGGGCGAAATCCTCCGGCGGGTCCCTGATCCGGAGTGGGTCGTCGCCAACGGAGATTTCACCCTCGATACCGCCTTCGTCGGGGTGAGTGATGACGCGGCCTTCGAGAGTGCCGCGGAAGCGCTGACCGAGTTGCGGTCGGCCTATGGCACCCGACTACGCTGTACGATCGGCGATCACGATCTCGGGAAGAAGAGCTTCGTGGGCGGAGCGGGAGGCGTGCGGCGGCGCAGTCTCGAACGCTGCGAATCCGACCTCGGACTACCGCGGCTCTGGCAGTTGGATTTCCCGGGTTGGCGCTGGATCGGCGTCACCTCGACCTTGGCGGCATGGCCGGTGTTCCGACCGGAGACACTGCCCGAGGAGATGGGTTGGTGGGAGGCTGCGCACGCGCGGCATCTGCTGGAGATCGATGACCTTTTCGCAGGTGCCAAGGCCGCGGGAGTGAGGACCGTCCTGTTCTGTCATGACCCGACGGCATTGCCGTTCCTGCACCGTTTGCCCGGCGTGACGGCGGCCCTCCCGCAGATCGGGGCGACGGTGATTGGGCATCTGCACACCCGGTTGGTGCTTCGGCTGGCGCGTCTGCTGGCGGGGATCCCCCGGATCGATTGGGCCGGTCACAGCATCCGCCGCTATACCTCCGCGCTGAGCCAGGCCCGATGCTGGCGCGCGTTCCGGGTGACGCTGTGTCCCTCTCCGACCGGCGTCGAACTGCTCCAGGACGGAGGTTATCTCACTGCTGATTGGCCGCCTTCGCAGGGAGTAGTTCGGTTCCGGACGCACGTTCTGCCCTGGAGTCCTGGAGCGGTCTGATCCACGGGATTGACATGCCTGAGAGTGCTGGTACGTCATGCTGGTATGGCAACGATGACACAGCGATGCACCTTCGCCCTGGATGAGGTGACGACCACGCGGATCCGGCGGTTGGCCACGCTCTGGGAGGTGTCGCAAGCCGAGGTCATCCGGCGGGCGGTTGCCACGGCCGAGACGCCGGTCCCGAAGCCGGATCCGATGGAGGTCCTCCGCCAACTTCATGAATCCGATGGTGGGCTCAGCAGGACGGTGGCACAGACCTATCTTTCCGAGATCCGAGCCGACCGAAGGAAATGGCGCGCCAAGTGATCAGCCTCGACACCAACTATCTCATTCTGGCGTTGGTACCCGGGAGCAGGGAAGGACAGGAGGTGATTGCATGGGCTCAGACGGGTGAGCCTCTGGTGACCAGTGCCGTCTCGTGGTACGAATTTCTCTGCGGGCCAGTATCACCCGCTCAGGTTCGCGCGATGCGATCGCTTCTTCGGCAGATTCTCCCGTTCGATGAGCCCCAGGCGGCGATTGCCGCGCAGTTGTTCGCGGCCACGGGTCGGCGCAGGTCCTTGCGAGTGGATGGCATGATTGCGGCCACTGCGATCGCTGCGGCTGCCGCATTGGCAACCAACAATCGCTCTGACTTCGCAGCGTTCACCGCCCACGGACTCAAGTTGGCGTGACCTTCGCCGGGGGAGTGTTGGTCGAGGGTGGCGCATGGGTGCCCGCGGGCGGAGGAGCGAGGGCATCGAGCTTCTTCTTCAGGCCATCGAATTCCTGTTTCAGATCCCGGTTCTCCTTCTGGAGGTCGGTTCGGGACGGATGGCATGGGACGTGCCCGAGCTCAGTGCCTCGCGTCGCCGTTCGATGGAGGTCTTGTCCTGTTTCTTCCCGAGGGCTTCGACGGTGCGGAGGCGTCCAATCGCATCGTTGGTGGCCCTGAGTTGGCGGTGAAGGATGGCGTCGGGGACGTTGAAGGTCACCCGGGCCAGGACCGTCAGGCCGGGATCGATCCGGACAAGATCGGGGGCGGCGGGGAATGGGATCGGGAAGTCCTCGGACTCCGCCTTGATCGGGAAGGTTGTTTCGACGATGCCGCCCGGCGTTACGAATCGGACCGGGAGAGGGAGGTCCAAGAGCATGACATCGCATGATCTACCATCACGCACCAACGACACCTCCCGGGACTGAAGAGTGGTGCCCGCGACAGGACTTGAACCTGTACGATGTTACTCACTAGAACCTGAATCTAGCGCGTCTGCCAATTCCGCCACGCGGGCAGCGTGAGGGCGCAAAATGGCGGGCGGACGGGCGGGGCTCAAGACCTTTTTGAGAATAAATGTCTGTTGCCCCGGGAAGGGGGCTGCCCCTAAATCGAACCTTCCGAAATCACGATCATGCTCGAGTGGAACATCCAGTCCCGCGCCCACACCTGTCACCTGACGGGACATCCGTTTTTTGATGGTGAGCTTTATCATACCGTCTTGCTGGAAGGACGCGATGGCTTTGAACGCTTGGACTTGTCGGCTGCGGGGTGGCGCGAGCATGGCAGCGGCATCAGCGCGCGGCCGGGATTTGTCTCGCACTGGAAAGGGACCTATCACAAGCCACCCGCTTCGGCACCGGAGGCGATCCGCCGGGATGATGCGGAGTCGTTGCTTCGGGCATTGCTGGCGCGAGGCGATGAGACCCACGCGGGGGCCGTGTACATCCTTGCAGTGATGCTGGAGCGCAAGCGGTTGCTGAAGATCAAGGCGCAAACCCGCGAGGGTGGACGCCGCGTGACCTTGTACGAGCAACCGCGGACGGGCGATGTGTTTGCCGTGACCGATCCGGACCTTCAGTTGACGCAGTTGGAGGAGGTTCAGAGGGATGTGGCCTCCCTTCTGGAGCATGGCCTCCCTGTCGAAATTCCCACTCCGGGCCCGACCCCGGTCTTCGATGGATCGCCGCAGGAAGAACCATTCAATGCACCCAGCGAACTCACAACACTGGCACCTGCCTGAGGTGCCGATTGCCGAAGGCCGACGATCCGGTGATCGACGGCCTTCCGCAATCGGCAGCGGGCCAGAAGAAAGGCAGGATCTGTCATGACTTCCGTGGCCAACCTGGAGGCGGAGCTAGGCTACCGGTTTCGCGATGGGGCCTTGCTCCGACTCGCCCTGACCCATCCTTCTCTCGCCCACGAATTGGGGGGGGGGCAGCAGCACAACCAGCGTCTCGAGTTTCTCGGCGATGCCGTCCTGCAACTGGTCATCACCACCTGGTTGTACGAGCAGTTTCCCGATCTGGGAGAAGGGCCGTTGACCCAGGCCCGGGCTCAGATGGTCAATCGGACCATGCTGGCCCAACAGGGGGCGCGGCTTGATCTCGGCTCATACCTGGTCCTGAGCCGGGGCGAGGAAACCAGCGGGGGAAGGGCTCGTTCCTCCACCATCGCAGATGCTTTCGAGGCGGTCATTGGAGCGGTCTATCTGGATTCGGACTATCCCACCGCCGGCGGAGTGGTGCTCAACCTCTATCGTGAAGTCCTTGGCGAGTTGGAGGTTCTTCCAAACCTGTCCAATCCGAAAGGCGAGCTCCAGGAGTTGCTGCAGTCCACGTCCCCGGAACCGCCCCGTTACGAGCTCAAGTCGAGCTCCGGGCCGGATCACAATCGCAGCTTCGAATGTGCGGTGTCGCATCTGGGGGCAGAGCTCGGCCGTGGATTTGGGCGCAGCAAGAAGACCGCTGAAAGCGCCGCAGCCCAGGCGGCCATGGATCGTCTCCGCGTTGCCAGTTCCTCGCAGCCCGTGGAGAATCCTTCCTGAAATCCGCAGGACCGCCGCCTTCGGTCCTCCGGTTCCTTGACCTTGGCCAAGGCCAATCCTAGCCTGCGCTTCCCTTCGGGGATCCTCCTATGTACGGCTTTTCCATTCCTTACGTCATCGAGCAGACCGGGCGCGGTGAGCGGTCCTACGACCTGTACTCGCGCTTGTTGGTCGACCGCATCGTCTTCCTCGGGACCGAGGTCAACGACATGGTGTCCAACGTCATCATCGCCCAGTTGCTGTTCCTGCAAATGACGGATCCCAAGAAGGACATCCACTTCTACATCAATTCGCCGGGCGGATCCGTGACGGCCGGGTTGGCCATCTACGACACCATGCAGTGGCTGAGCTGCGACGTGAACACCTACTGCGTCGGGCAGGCGGCCAGCATGGGCGCGGTCCTGCTGGCCGGCGGCACCAAGGGCAAGCGGTTCTCCCTGCCGAACGCCCGGATCATGATCCATCAACCGTGGGGAGGGGCCCAGGGACAGGCGTCCGACATCAGCATCCATGCCCGTGAAATCCTTCGTCTGCGCGACAAATTGAATGAGATTCTGGCCTACCACTGCGGGCGAACGGTGGCCGACATCGTCAAGGACACCGATCGTGACAACTTCCTGAGCGCGGATGAGGCCCGCGCCTACGGGTTGGTCGATGAAGTCGTCCGCAGCCGTCGGGACCTCCCGGCACCCGTTGTCGGTGAGGTCAAGCCGGGGGCCTGATCGGCGTTTTACATCCCGGCCGGTCCGCGGGCCGGCCGGGCGCATTTCAAATTTTCGACGGAGACCGATCTCATGGCGCGAGCAAGTCAGATCACGATGTGCAGCTTCTGCGGCAAGTCCAAGGCCGAGGTCCGGAAGCTGATCGCCGGTCCGGGTGTGTTCATCTGTGACGGATGCGTGGGCGTGTGCAAAGGCGTTCTTGACAAGGAATTAAGCCAGGATTCCAGACAGCAGGCCCGGTCACTCAGCGTCCCGAAGCCGGCCGAGATCAAGCGCCACCTGGACCGGTTTGTGATTGGTCAGGATGAAGCCAAGCGCACTCTCAGTGTGGCCGTCTACAACCACTACAAGAGAGTGATGTCGATCTCTGAGGGAACGCCGTCCCAGGAGGATTCGGACCCGGTAGAACTGGAGAAGAGCAATATCCTGATGGTGGGCCCAACCGGATCCGGCAAGACCCTGTTGGCGCGGACGCTCGCCCGATTGCTGGATGTTCCTTTTGCCATTGCCGACGCGACGTCCATCACCGAAGCCGGATATGTGGGCGAGGACGTGGAGAACATTGTCCTTCGACTTCTGCAGAATGCGGAGTTCGACGTCAAACGGGCCCAGATCGGCATCGTCTACATCGACGAAATCGACAAAATTGCCCGAAAGACGGAGAACGTGTCGATTACCCGGGACGTTTCTGGAGAGGGGGTTCAGCAGGGCTTGCTCAAGATCCTGGAGGGCACCATCTGCAGTGTGCCACCCCAAGGCGGTCGCAAACACCCGCAGCAGGAGTACATCCGGGTCGATACAACCCACATTCTGTTCATCTGCGGTGGAGCCTTCGTCGGGTTGGACCGGGTCATCCAGCGCCGGATCGGGCGTCAGGTGCTGGGCTTTGGTGGAGGGGAGGCTGCCGCACGGGCGGCAGGCTTTGCACCCTCGGAAATCCTGGCGCAGGTGGAACCGGAAGATCTGCTCGGATTTGGATTCATCCCCGAATTCATCGGACGTCTCCCGATCCTCAGCATCCTCGAAGAACTTTCGCAGGAACACCTGGTGCAGATCCTGACCGAACCGAAGAATGCCGTCGTGAAGCAATTCGCGAAGCTGCTCGGCTACGATGGCGTGGAGTTGACCTTTACCGCGGATGCGGTCGAGGAGTTGGCCACCCGGGCTCGCGAAAAGGGAACCGGGGCCCGGGCCCTGCGGTCCATGGTGGAACGTTTGATGCGCGACGTGATGTTCGAGATTCCTGGCACGGACGATATCGCTGGGGTGACCGTCAACAGGGCGGTCGTTCTGGGAGAGGTGCCGCCGTTGGTGCGTCGCAAGGTCGTTCAGGCTGCTGCGTGATCGGTTCCCCTGACTCGGAATAATTCGTTGACGGTAGGGGCGATTTCCTGCATTTCATTACCAGTTGG
>CAMCFL010000007.1 GCA_945873715.1 Akkermansia muciniphila | reverse complement strand
CACCGTCACGGGCAGTCTCAATTCCACCTCCAGCATCAGCGGACGGCCATCCAACTCCGGCGGCAGGTCGGCTCGCACCCAGCAAAGCCCGGTCGTCACGGCCGCCAGGCCGCTCAACACACCCACCGCGACCAGGAACGCCCGAAGGTAGCCTGCGCCTTCCTGAGGACCGATGACGCCCGCGGTCACCAGACCGGTGATCAACCCAACGATCCCGCCCAGCAGTCCGATCCCGATGACAAAGTATCCGGAGTTCCCTTCGAAGCTCGAGATCCGGTACCAGCTCACGCACCGCGAGCCGATCCACAGTCCGCCGCCCATGCCCAGGGCCGCGACCGGCAACGAAAGAAAGAAATGGAGGATCCAGCGCATGTGATGTCCGGGTGGGGCGACTCCCACCGAGAGCGAGAACTTACGGGTTCCCCCGGGAAACGGTATCCGACCTTGGCCCCATTCCCGGGGCGGGGCCGTCCCCGGCCGCTTGGGCGGGGGGATGGGGCGAGGCGGGCGAGGACGCCCGCGATCCCCGAGCCGGGATGAGCGCTGGCACCGGACGCAAGGAGAAGGATGCCGAACAGGAACAACAGCCCCCTCCAATGTGGGATTGCACAGGTCCCCAAACCGGGCACGATCAAGGGTGAACGCGCGGACTCTGGCATGGGATGCCTTATGAAACCTGAATCGAATTTCGTCGAGGGCCATCGTGGCGCCGGGTTCACCCTGATCGAACTGCTGGTGGTGATCGCGATCATCGCCATCCTGGCGTCGCTCCTTCTTCCGGCGTTGACCCGGGCCAAGTACATGGGAATGCGGACCGCCTGCATCAACAACATCCGGCAACAGTACCTTCCGCAGGTGATGTACGCCGACGACAATCAGGGGAAGTTCGCCCCGCACAACGATCCCTCGCCCGACTATCACCGATCCACGGCTTCGAAGCAGAACATCGTGGATTGCATGAAAGGCCGCTACATCCCGAGCCGACAGGTCTTGATCTGTCCGATCCTCAGCAAGAGCTTCGGTCGGGACTGGTTGAACTACGCGAGCATGACCAATTTCGCCGACAGGACGACCCGTGACTACGGCGGCTGGGACACGACCGCCATCTACGTCTATACCCCGTATATGTGGCTCGCGAATTACACGGGTCCGGCCCCGGTGAAGTTCGTGAATGCCGAAGGCAAGGTGGATCTCGACCCGGCCAACAACGAACCCGCCTGGCCGATGAAGGCCAGCGAATGCGAAAGCCAGCGTGCCTTCATCACCCATCGCATCACCGACACGCCCGGGGCTGCCCTCTGGGATCTCGGGCACCTGGGTCGCTTCGGTGCCGGCAATGCCAGCAAGCCTCTCTGGGCTTGGTCCGTCTCCCCCGATCAACCCGTGGGACAGGCCGACGGCAGCGTGATCGTCCGACGCAAGGCGCTCGTCCGCATGCGTGCCCTCGGTGGGATCTCCGGCGACAGCCGGTTCTATTATTGAGCGCAGGCGACGAGGGGACGAGGCTCGCGCTGGTCGGACCGGGAACGTGTGTTGGGACGGTGAATGCCCACGAAGCACACCAAACACACGAACCACAGCAGTTCCCCGTTCTGATTCGTGTGTTTCGTGTGTTTCGTGGGCACCTTCCCCCCAACGGGAACGGCCGCGGCCCCCGTGGAACCTGTCCCTGAAATGGTGAGTCTCCTCACGTTGCCTCCTATCGGTCGGCGACGAGGTCACGAGGCTCATTTTGCGCCGGAATTGCCAGTGGCGAAGGCTGGGAGGGAAGTGCAGGGTTCGGAGCGGCGGCAGCGCCGAAAATCATGATCTTCTTCCTGGGATTATTGCTTGGGGCGGGCCTCTGGTTCGTCGTGCGGTGTGTCCTCGGCGGCTTCTATACCGTCGGCCCCAGCGAACGGGCGGTGAAGACGTCCTTCGGCCGGGCCGACCGGATCGAGGGGGCGAGCACGTTGTCGGATCCGGTGGCTGAATCCCTCCAAGGGGAGGAACGCGAGCGGTACGACTATCCCCAGGTCCGGGTGATTGCTCCGGGCGGCCCCTATTTCAAATGGCCGTGGGAGAAGATCCACAAGGTCGTCGTGGCGACCGAGACCATCAGCATGGCGTTCGATCCGGAGACGCCGGACGCCAATCGCGCCGGCCAGATGCTGGAGGCGGTGACCAAGGATCAGTTGAACACGGGGTTGACCGGCCAGATCCGGTTCCGGGTGTCCGAGCGGAATCTGTACGCCTGTCTGTTCGGGGTGAAGAACCCGCTCACCCATGTCATGGGCTATTTCATCTCGATCCTCCGTGAGCGCATCGCGAACTTTGCTGCACCGCCGGCAGCGGTGGTTCCCGGCGATCTCAAGATCGGGGAGGCGGTCATTCCCAACGCCACGATCGGCGTCTCGATCAATGACCTGCGGAAGAACCTCCGCGACCTGAACGAACACATGGACCGGGAATGTGATTCCAGCGCGGCCCGTTACGGCATCGTACTCGAGGCCTCGTTGATCACCGGCATTGATCCACCCCACGAGGTCGAGTCCGCCCTTGCAGCCATCAACACCGCCTACAACCAGGTGTCGTCCGACATCAGCCTCGCCCAGGCGTCCGCCGACCAGAAATTGGTGCAGTCACGGCGTGCGGTGGAGATCGAGACCTTGAAAGCCCAGGCCGAGGTCGAACCTCTCCGGGCGTTGTCGCAGCAGTTGATCGATCTCAAGTTGCAGGGCGGCCCCGGAGCACTGGCGGCCTACGTGCGGTCGGTCCGATTGAAACTCTTCGGGCAGGCCCGTCGCGCGGTGGTGGAGGTGGCCCATGAATGATCTCTCTTTGCTCGGCATCGGTTTCCTCGTCGGCCTGTTCGGCGCGTCCATCGGCGTGCCGATGATCCTCGGCTTCGCCCAGTTGTTCGGGCTCTACGTGACCATCCGGGAACGCGAGTGCCTCGTGTTCGTCCTCTTCGGCAAGGTCATCGGAAGCATCGAGGAACCGGGTCTGCATTTCCCGGTCACCCTGCTCGGTTGGCGGGCCTTCATCGTGCGTTTCTTTGGCAAGGTCCATCGCGTCGACATGCGACTCGACCAGTCCTATCTGCGCAGTCAGGCCGTCAACTCCGAGGAGGGCGCACCCATGGGGATCGGCGTGTGGTACGAGATGTATGTCTCGGATCCCGTGGCTTTCCTGTTCCGCAACACCGACCCGCGCGGATCGCTCGGTGCCAACGTCTCGAACGCAGCCGTCCGATGCCTCAGCAACCTGCCGCTGGAGGCGATGATGGTCGATCGTCACCGCATGAGCATGACGGTTCGCAATGATGTCTCGCCCAAGTCGCAGGAGTGGGGCTACCGACTCGGGTCGGTCTATATCCGGAAGGTTCATTTCCGCGACGTCGGCATGATCCGGCAGATCGAGGAGAAGGTGGTCAACCGGTTGCGCCAGGTGACCAGCGCGATCCGTCAGGATGGTGCCAACCAGGTCAACGTCATCACTTCCACGGCGGAACGTCAGGCGGCCGTTGCCTTTGCCCAGGCCCGGGCCCTGCGCCCGCGGATCGTCGGTGAAGCCCTGCGCGAGATCGGCCGTGATCCGGAGATCGGCAACGCGTTGTTCCAGATGCTCGAGACACAGGGTCTGCTCGATAGCGGCGCTGACATCATCATGGTGCCGGCGAACCGGACCCTTCAATCCGACCTGCTTGCCGCGGATCCGCTCAAGGCCCGGGCCGTGGTTCCGCCGCCCCCGGTGCCGGGGTCGGGCAGCTGAACGGGGGTGCCGGGGGTGCCTCTCGAGCTTGTCACGGATGTAGGCCGCCTGCCCTCAGGCGGCGATGTGAAAGCGCCCGCTGAGGTCAGCAGGCCTACAAACGTAACAACAAACTCAAGATGCTCCCGGGTGCCGGCGGCCCGCCGGTACGGAGCAATCCTACTTCTGCGGAAACATCCCCGCGGTCCAACCTCCATCGACTGCCAGGGCCGCCCCGGTGATGAAGCTGGCCTCGTCGCTGGCCAGGAACAGCGCCGCGTTGGCGATCTCCTCGGGCGTTCCCATCCGACGCTGGGCCTGGGTGGAGGCCATTTCCCGGTAGGCGGCTTCGGGATCGGGGTATTCCCGGAGCCGGGCTTTCACGAAGGGGGTTTCCACCCGGCCCGGGCAGACGGCGTTGACCCGGACCCCCGAGGTGGCGTGGTCGAGTGCGGCACATCGCATCATGCCGACCACGGCATGCTTGCTGGCGGTGTAGGCGAATCGGTCCACCAACCCTTCGAGCCCGGCTGTGGATCCCGTTATCACCACGGCACCCCGCTTCCGCTCCACCATCCCCGGCATCCAGGTCTTCAGCGTGCGTAACACTCCGACGACGTTGACCGACAGGATCCGTTCAAAGTCGGCCACGGAAGTGGTGAGCACGGTCCCGACGTGACCAATGCCGGCGTTGGCCACCAGGACATCAACGATGGGCACGCGGGCCAGGGCAGCGACGAAATCGGCGTCGCTCGTGACGTCGAGGCGGAGGGCTTCCCCTTCGCCCCCGCCTTCGCGGATGAGGCGAATGGTATTCCGGGCGGCGTCTTCGTTGACGTCGGCGGCCCAGACCAGGGCACCGGCCCGCGCGAAGCGCAGGGCGATGGCCTCGCCAATCCCGGAACCGGCACCGGTGACCAGGGCCACCTTTGAAGCGAGGGAGAAAGACATGGGGTGATTCTGGAACGGAGAGCGAACGATCTGAACCTTAAAATCCGAGGTTTGTAGGCCGCCTGTCCCCAGGCTGAACGATTCAGTTGTGTCGGAGGCAAAAGCTCACGCGAAGCCGCGAAGAGAAGGTGGATACTCGGAAGACACCCTCGGCTGGGATCGTTCACCGGGTGGTGGCGCTTTTCAGAACCAAAAGCCCGTGCTTCTTCGCGCCTTCGCGCCTTCGCGTGAGAATTCCGGCTCAGGCGGCGATCGGGCGACGCCCGCTGAGGGCAGCGGGCCTACAGTGCCGCGTCCCGCTCACTGCGCCATGGCGGTGACCAGCAGGCCGACCAGCGCGGCGAGGGCGATGCTGTGGCCGAACACCGCACGGAGGATCTTTCCTTCCTGGCCGTGCACCCGGGTGGCCACACCCGCCACCACGATGCTCTGCGCATCGATCATCTTGCCCATCACGCCGCCCACGCTGTTCGCCGCGCACATGAGGTAGGGATTGAGGCCGAGTTGTTGCGAGGTGATCTTCTGCAACCCGCCGAACAGCACGTTGGACGCGGTGTCGGATCCCGTCAGTGCCACGCCCAGCCATCCGAGCAGGGTGCCGAAGAAGGGATAGAGCGGTCCGGTTCCCGCCAGCGCCAGACCGAGGGTGGCGTCGGCCCCGGAGTATTTGGTGACGTTCCCGAGCGCCAGCATCGCGGCGATGGTCACGAGTGAACCGCGCACGCGCATCGCCGTGGCGGCGTAGGTGCGGATCATCTCCCGCGGGCTGAATCCCATCCAGAATCCGGCGATGATTCCCGCCAGCAGGATCCCGCTGCCGGTGGCCGAGACCCAGTTCAGCTTGAACAGGGCTTCCTCCGGCTTGGCCGCGATCGCCTCGACCACGGGCGGGACCCGGACCACCTGTTGATGCAGGCCCACCACGGGAAAGCTCGGGGCGGAGATTCCGTCCAGGGACTTCTTCACCGCTGGCACGCCCCACAGGAAGAGCACCCCGGCCAGCAACAGCCACGGCACCCACGGATTGCCGGTGGTCGGAGTGAGGGCCGGCGCTGGCGCGGGCGGGGCTTCGGTGCTCTTCGCATCGACGGCTGGGGCCGGATCCGGTCGGGCTTCTTCCGGAGGCGTCCATTGGTCGCGGGGCCGCCAGAAGCGCAGCAGCAGGACGAGACTGGCAATGCAGGTGAGCCCGGCCGCGGTGTCCACCAGCCAGGGACCGTGGAAGTTCGAGACCAGGAATTGCACCGAGGCAAAGCTTCCACCGGCGACCAGCGCCGCCGGCCAGACGCCGGCCAACGCCCGCCAACCACCATAGGCCACCACGATCCAGAACGGGATCAGCAGCGAGAAGACCGGGAGCTGACGCCCGGCCATCTTCGACAGCTCCAGCACGTCGAGACCCGTCACCTGCGCCAGGGTGGTGATGGGAATCCCCACCGATCCGAACGCCACTGGTGCGGTGTTGGCCAGCAGGGCCATGGCCGAGGCGCGGATGGGCGCGAATCCAAGCTGCATGAGCATCGCCGCCGTGATCGCCACCGGAGCGCCGAACCCCGCGGAGCCTTCGATGAATCCGCCGAAGGCATAGGCCACCAGGATGAGTTGGACCCGACGGTCCGGGGCCAGTCGGGTGAGCTGCGTCCGCAGCCGTTCGAATCGACCGGATTGCACGGTCAACGTGTGCAGGAACATCACGTTCAGTACGATCCATCCAATGGGGAACAGCCCGTACCCTGCGCCGTACAGGGCGGATCCGAAGGCGGCACTGGCCGGCATCCGAAAGGCGAACAGCGCCACGGCCAACGCCGTCGCCAATCCCAGCAAGGCCGCCATCCAGACCCGGATATGACCCAGCGCCACCAACCCGAGCAACACCACCACCGGAATGGCCGCCACCGCCGTGGAAAGCCATTGGGCACCGAAGGGATCGTAATTCTGCGACCAGATCATGGGGATTCCCAGGACCTTCCCCCAGGCCGCCCTCACCTGTCGCGTCCGGAATATGGGTTCCCAGAGCCCAGGTGCCAGTGGCCAGCGCCTCCTGGGACCGCGGTCGTCCTCGCCCGCCTCGTCCCTTCCGACGCCCGAGCGGCCGGGGACGGCCGCGCGCCCAGGCCTTTCCCGGCACCGTTTGAGGATTTGGGGGCAAGTTCCACGATGCGCCCAGGAACGGGCGACGGGCTCACTGGCGACTGGCAACTGGGCTCTCCCGCAGGGGACTGGCAACTGGCAACTGGCAACTGGGAACTCCTCTGCGCCCCCCTTGCCCACCCCGGATCCGTCGACCAACTTGGCCGTCGTGCTGGCCCAAACCCAATCCGCCGCCGTCGTTGGCATTGATGCCGTTCCCATCGAGGTCGAAGTCGACGTCGGTTATGGCGAGACCAAGATCACCGTGGTCGGCCTCCCCGATGCCGCCGTGAAGGAATCTTCTCATCGCGTCCTGACCGCGCTTCTCAACTCCGCCTATCACTTCCCCATGGGTCGCGTGATGGTGAACCTCGCCCCTGCCGACATCCGCAAGGAAGGACCCAGTTTTGATCTCCCCATCGCCCTCGGGATCCTCGCCGCCAGCGAACAGATCGAGGCCCGTGTCATGGATGGTGTGATGGTGGTGGGCGAGCTCGCGCTCACCGGCGCGGTCCGACCGGTGAAAGGCGTCCTGCCCATTGCCGTGCGGGCGCTGGCGTCCGGTTGTCGCGCACTGCTCGTCCCCGAGGCCAACGCCGCCGAGGCCGCCGTCGTCCGTGGCCTGGATGTCATTCCCGTCCGCAACCTGCGCGAGGCCGGCCTCTGGCTGGAGGGCAACCATCCGATTGATCCGGTGCGCGTGGATCTGGACGCCCTGTTCGAATCGACTTCCCCCGATGACATCGACCTCGCGGATGTGCGCGGACAGGAATCCGCCAAGCGCGCCCTCGAAGTGGCGGCGGCGGGGGGACACAACCTGCTGTTGATCGGGCCGCCGGGCTCGGGGAAGAGCATGCTTGCCAAACGGCTGCCCACCATCCTGCCGCCCCTCACGCTCCCCGAGGCGCTCGAGACCACCAAGATCCATTCCATCTGTGGCCTGATGACCGCGGGCCAGGCGTTGATCACCCGACGTCCGTTCCGGTCCCCGCATCATACCGCTTCGGACGCCGGACTTCTCGGCGGCAATGCCCATCCGACTCCCGGCGAGATCTCGCTCGCGCACCACGGCGTCCTCTTCCTCGATGAACTTCCCGAGTTCAAGCGCTCGGTCCTGGAGACCCTGCGCCAGCCGTTGGAGGAGGGCAGGGTCACCATCTCGCGGGCGGCCGGAACCATCACCTTTCCCGCCCAGTTCACGCTGATCGCCGCCATGAACCCATCGCCCGACGGGAAGATGCCGCATGAAAGCCGCTCGTCGCCGCGCGAGATCGCCGCCTATCTCGGACGGATCTCCGGGCCGCTGCTCGACCGGGTCGATCTGCACGTCGAAGTGCCGGCGGTGAAGTTCGCCGACATGTCCCGGGCGCGTCCGGGCGAAGCCAGCGCGATCGTCCGACAAAGGGTGATCGAGGCGCGCAACCATCAGAGGGTCCGGTTCCACGGACGCGCGGTCAGTTGCAATGCCCGCATGGGCCCCCGCGAACTCCGGGAGTTCGTCCGACTCGACGAATCCACCCATCAACTGCTCAAGGCCGCGATGAACGACATGAACCTTTCGGCCCGGGCCTATGACCGCATCCTCAAGGTGTCCCGCACCCTGGCCGATCTGGATGGCCGGGCCGACGTGGGAGCCCAGGACATTTCGGAGGCGATCGGATTCCGGAGCCTCGACCGGCAGTTGTGGGGGTGAGGCCTCGTGCTCGCCTCTGACCCGGGGGTACTGGCGGCCCGCCGGTACTGGGTTTCTCCGCGCCTCTGCATCTATGCGGGAGAATCCGGTTTGTGGGATTGTGTCCGTCACCGCGGTCAAACCTGGGGTCCGCATTTGGGTTGGCGCGACCCATCCGGGGTCGATGGGGGTGGATCTGCAGACCGGCGGTCGAGCGACCGCCGGCTCCATTCCGGGACGCCTCCGGCGTCCGAACCGTTCCAATGGGGTCGCGTCTATATTGTTTACTATTTGATGTCTCGCGAAGCGGAGGTAGCCAGCGACCTGAACCGTCAACCCTAGGGGAGAACCATCGGGGTGCCTCTTGAGTTTGTTGTCATGGATGTAGGCCCGCTGCCCTCAGCGGGCGTTTTCCCATCGCCGCCTGAGGGCAGGCGGCCTACACGCATGACAAACTCAGGATGCACCCGGCGGGGGAGCGCAGGGACCGCCGTGTTCCAAAGGTGGGTCCGGCCGGCCTGGCCACCCAGCGTGCTGCATCGATTTACCGGGCGGGCTGCACCGGCACGATGAACCGCGCGATGTAGTCGAGACCGGGGACTGCTGCCGACACCTCGACGTACCAGTGCCAGGGGGCTTCGCCCCGGCCGGATTCGGGTAGTTGGGCCGGGACCGGCAGTGCGAAGGGAACTTCCGTGGATGCGTCCCCCCGGTCGGAGCCCTGAAAGGTGATCCAGTCTCCCGTCCAGCCGGTCTCCGCCGCGGGACCGAAAAGGTGGCCGCCAAACCAACGGGTCCGGGTCCGGAGGAGTCGGAAGGAGAACCCGCCCCTGGGGACGACGGAGCGCGGGATCTCGAGGGTGCCTTTCATCGTCGAGCCCGCCTGTACCGGCAGGATGGCCAGGCGCAGGAAGGAGATGCCGAAGCGGTGCAGGTGCCACTGCCGATGCCATGTCGTCAGTCCAACGGCCACGACGAAGCATCCGCCCACCGGGGCCGCCACCCAGATCCAGACATTTTGCAGCCTGGGGAGCGTCGCGAGAATGGAGTCGAGAGAATCCAGCCCGTGACCCCGGGTGAACGCCGAGGCGATGAGGGCCACCACGACGATCAGGACCAGGGCGGAAACGATCTGCCGCAGGCGACGGGCGACGTTCGGCACCGCGGCCAGCAAACCCGCTGCCCCCAGCGGAACGATCCCGATGCCCGCCATCCCGGGCCACACCGGGCCCACCCGCCGGTCCGCTTCGATCCTGCCCGCCGCCCAATCGGGTTCGGCCTGAAAGGGAGTGCTGCCCGTCGGGTGGATGGACTCGCCCCGGATCGGAAGACGGCTCTCGTCCGTCGCGAAGGGCTCGGCATCAGCGCCGTCGGATACCTGCAGCGGGAACGACTCGCGGAAGTCCAATCCCGGGACGGAGGCGGTCACGTTGACGCACCATTCGATCCGGGGGCTGGCTTCGCGCGACTGGGGCAAACCTGCGGGAAGAACGAAGGCAAAGGGGAGTTCCATGCGGCCACCGGGCCGTTTCCCTGCCGGCCGCAGGATCTCCTCGCCCGTCCACAGCGATTCACGCGACTCAGAATCCGAACTGTCGCTGCCGCCCTGACGGGTGACGGTGATGCGGGAGCACGTCAGGCGGAGCTTGAAGCGGTCGTCGGTGAGGACGCCCTTGGGGACATCGAGCACCCCGGCGAGGCGGCCCCCGATGCGTGCAGCGGGTCCGGAGAGGCGGAGCGAGGCCATTCCGAATTTCCGTCGATGAACCACGGACATGATCCCCCCGGTGAGGAAGAGGAGTCCAAGCGCGAGGAACACGGAGCCCACCACGATGCCGATGTTCCGCCCCTCCATGTTTACGCTCCGGAGGGAGCCAATGAGACAGGCGAGGCCACCTCCGGCGAAGACAAGACCGATGACGATGACGAGCAGGCTGTTTGCGCCGGTGGATCCGCGGATCCGCTCTTCCCTCGGGCCTGGCCTGCGAGCTTGAAAAGGGCCGAAGTCGGAGTCATTGCCCGCCGCTTTCCGGTTCGACCGGATCAGGAGCCAAAGGGCGACCGCACAGCCCAGCAGCCAGACACAGGCGAAGCCCAGGCCACCCCACCCGTTCGGCCGGCCCTGGTTCAGTTCCCGGATTGAGAGTCCAAGGACGACCAGACCTGCCAGCGTGAAAACGCTGAGGAGGCCGTAGAGGAAAATGGACTCGAAAGTCGATCTCTTCGACGGAGGAACGTTCGCGCTGGTTCTGAAGTGGGGCATGTGACGAGGGAGTGGACCGCCAGAAAAGCACGAGTCCCGTCGGCCACACACGGATTTGCCCCCGGGACTCGCCGCCCCCGCACATGCGGGGGCAGAGATCTGGTGCTGGTTCGCGCCTCAGCCGGAACGGTTCAGGAGACGTCTTGTCCCAGGTCCAATCGCATCCCCAAGGCGTCTAAGCCCGCCCCGGCCTTCTACGAGTCGCCAAGACGTGGGTTGGACCGTTCACCCGTTGCAACAGGCCTTTTTCACCACCTTGGCCGAAGGCGGGACGTCATTGGCCGGATTCTCCGTGAAGAACCCGCTCGGTTTGAGCAGGAATCCAAGGTAGGCCGTGGGCATCACCGGGTAATCCTCCGGACGGGGAAGGTGCGTGTGCCCAAAGGTATACCAGAGCACCACATCCTTCCCGGCGATGGGCCGGTCCGCCGCAGTCCAGGTTGGCAAGCCCTCGCCGCCACTACTTTGATTTGGATAATCCCCTGCCGCGTGCCTTTCGGCTTCGGCAAAAGGAGTCACCCATACATGATGATCCACAAACCCGGCGCGCTTGCGCCACCAAGCCTTCTTGCTCGCAAAAGGCACGCAATTGTCGCCCGGCAGGAAGCGGTAGCCCACCGGATCGCCAACCGCATTCAACCGGTCCGGGTTGAGAATCTTCCAGGTCCGCGCCGTCTCCAAGTTCAGTGAGGCGCACGCCTGCCGCTCGCTCGCGAGGAGCGTCGCCTTAGAGCGAAAGGCATTCTCCTCGGGGTTCGAAGGCCCGGGGGGATCCGGGACGAAGTCCAGTTGGTAAACCGAGTTGGTCATTCCATCGAGATCGACGTCCAGCCGCATGTTGAAAAAGTGCTGGTGATTCGGCGCGTAGAGCTGCGGGGCAATCAACGTGCCATAAGGTGACTTCTCGCCCGGCCTCAGCGCGCCCATCGACAGGATGCCGGTGAGCTTGATCTCGAACTGGATGTTCCCATCCTGATAGAGATACCAGAAGAACCCGTACTCATAATTCTCCACCGTCGCGATCGACGAGATCACCAGCCGTCGCGATCGACGAACCTCGGGCCGGTCAGGCATTCGTCGATCCGTGTGCTTCCAGAGAATCCCGAAGTCCTCTTCATGCATGCAGACCGCGTTCTTGATGGTGAGGGGTTCGCCCCGGCTGGTGCAGAGTTCGCCATCAAAATACTGGATCCAGCCCAGGCAGTCGCAACCGAGTTCCAGACTGTTGGCGCAGTAGCCCAGGCCATATTCCCCCGCATCAAAGGCGTTCTTGCGCACCTGCTGCGGCGCCGGGTCGCCGTAGGGCACAACCATTTCAGAAAGCGACCCCCGGTAGAGAATCGAACGTTTCTCGCCGGCGTCATCATAGGTAAGATGGTTGAGCGTCAGCCCCTCGCGACCGTTGAACCCGATCACAAACTCCCATTGCTGCCAGCGCACGGTATATCCGTCGACCTCAAAGCTGGGTCCGTCAGGCTGCTGGATGTTCAGCAATTTGGGTGCCTCACGTTTCCGGGTCACGCGGTCCCAGCCATATTGCCCCGCGTTGGGCGGAAGCGGCCAGTGCCCGTATTCCTCGACCCGGATCACCTTCATCTCGTTGAGGTCAACCACCGGACGCAGGCCTTCGATGGGACGGGCATACCCGTTGTCCGTCGCATCGCTGCGCAGGAAGCAGAGCGGCCGGGCGAGTCGCCGCGTCCGGTCTTCGTCACTCCCGTAGTTCCCCGCGCTCCAGATGTCGACCATCACCAAATTCGTATCCTCTACTCCGCAATGCCTCTTCAGCGCCGCCTTGAACTCCGCACTTGCCAGGACCGCCTGCTCGCACTCGACCTGCTCGTCGGCTGTCATGGTCGGCTGCACGCCCGGCACGTGGCGGTGGCCCAGCATCCGCTGGTGCGTCAGCGAGACCGACGCTTCGTAACAGGCGTTCTTGGCATTGTCGAAAAGCACGGCGGACGCCTCACGCGAGAACGACGCGCCCGGCTTGAAGCCATGCACGAAATGTTTTTCCGGCTCCTTCAGGCTGACGGAGACGAAGCGCGTGGTCGGGGTGACCTTGCCGGCGGATTTGAGGAGGGTGACGACCAGCTGAACTTCGGCCTGCGACAAGGGTTCAAGAGGATGTTTCATGGCAAGATCAACGGATCGGCGCGACAGATCCGACGGAGAAACAGGGCGGACCGTTGCGGGTCCATCGGCAGTCTAAAGCAGAATCTGCATCAACTTTTACCCACCCTGCCGGATGTTCGATGCAAGTCAAACCGCACCTCCTCGGTCCAGCTGGATCGGGCGCCTCACAGGCCGTTTCAAAACTGAACCTGGCACATTCGCGCCATCACGGCCCTTTGGGCCCGCGAACACTCCAAAAAATGCCCAAACTCCAGGGGGTTCCTCGCAGCGCGAGGAACCCCATCACGTGGCACTCACTTCTTCGCGTCCGGATCGAGGGTCACACGGATCCCCTTGACCGGCTGGCCGTCGGCGGTGGTGAAGCGCACCGAGCCTCCCCAGGCTCCGAAGACGTTCGCCACTTTGAAAACCAGCACGTTCTGCCCAGCGTTCAGTTGGACGCCGGTTGCCTCATCGCGGTCCCCCTGCCATGGGGTGCTCGGGGCCAGTTGCCGGTAGATTTCTTTTTCGTTGAGGTAGGTTCGCGCGGTTTCATCGCTGCCCACCAGCAGCGTCAGCCCGGTCTGCGGTTTTTCACTCACGATATAGGCCACGGCATAGGCCACCTGGTTAACGGTGTCGGCCTGCGGGTGGGCTTTGTTCACCAACTCCACGAAATCGAGGTGGTAAGAATCTTCGCCCAAACGCACCGCAGTCCACGCGAGACCTGCCGGTGCGGCGGCTGGACGCTCGCCGGCGCGCGGGCGCAAGCGAGCCTCATTTGGAACCTGTTGCCTGAGCACGTTGAGATCGGCGTTGCCCTCGAAGGGCAATGGTGCCAGCACAAGCCACTGCCGGATCACACCGGGGTCCCCCGGCAGCAACGGCCGGTCTTGCGTGCGCGGCTGGTGTTTGAGAGCAGGCTCAGGGATCGTCCCTGCCAACGCGGCAAGCTCCCGCGCCCGCGCTTCCTCGGCGGGCTTCGCTTCCGCTGTGCGAATCGGCGCAAGCTCCTCCTGCAGGGCCGCCGCACGCTTCGCCAGACTTTCTTGCGCTGCGCGTTCTTCCTCCATCCGGCGGCTTACCTCGGAGGCGGGCGCAATTCTAAAAACTTCCGCAACGCCGTGAAAAGTCCCACTTGCGATGCTCTGACCGTCGGGCGAGAACGCGAGTTCATTCACTCCGCTCCGCCGGTTCTTGAGATTGAGCAATTCCCGGCCAGACTCGGCCTCCCACAGCTTGATGGTGTTGTCCGCGCAGGTGGCGATGCGCCGGCCGTCCGGGGAGTAGGCAACTCCCTTTACTTCGCCGGAGTGGCCCTGAAGCGTGAGCAACGGCTGGCCGCTTTCGCTATCGTACACTCTCGTGACTGAGTCTGGGCAAGTCACGGCGACCTGGCGGCCATCGGGGGAAAAGGCCACATCTTTACCAAACACGGCGGGAGTATCGATGAGGTGCAATTGACGGCCGGTGTCCGCATCCCAAATCATCAGCTCTCCATCACCGTGGTGGCCGGAGCCGGCAATCCGTCTTCCGTCCGGGGAAAACGCGAGGCCCATGATTCTCGATCCGGGGCCGTTGATGGAAACCAGCTCCCGCCCCGTCTCAGCCTCCCAGATCTTCACGACACTGCCCTCTCCCGAGCTGGCGATCCGCCGGCCATCGGGGGACACGACCACGCTGTCGATGCCCCTTGAATTGCCAGTGCTCGTGGTGGACATGTGGCCCGTGAAGGTGGACACGCGGCGACCGGTCTCCACGTCGAACACCACCACGATGTGCTTGTTCTGGTCCCCATTGAAGAAGAGGTTTTGAGCAAGAGCCACCCGGCGTCCGTCGGGGAAGATGACTCCTGGCGCGGTGAAATGGCTCGGCAGGTTCCAAGTGTTCAAGGCACGAGCGGTGGCGGTGTCCCAGACAATGCCGGTGCCGTGCGCATCCGTGCTGAAAAACCGTTTTCCATCGGCCGAAAAGGAGACGGTTGACAGACCATTGGTATGGCCCGGGAGCGTGAGCACCTCGCGGTTGGGATCCAGGTCCCACACCTTTGCGGTCAGGTCTCGACTCCCGCTGACGAGCCGCCGCCCGTCCGGGGAAAAGGCGACGGAATGGACCGCATCACGATGGCCCCTGAAGGCAAGCATCTCCCGGCCGCTCTCCGTCTCCCGAATTTTGATAATGTTGTCGGTGGCGCCGCTGGCGATCCGGCGGCCATCCGGCGAGAACGCGACCACGACCCCCGTCCAGCCGGGTTGATGGGCTTCTTCGATGGCCTGCACCAGGGCGCCGCTTTCCGCATCCCACACACACAGTTCGGCGGCATTCCCGCCGCACGCAATCCGCCGTCCGTCGGGCGAGTAGGCCACGGAGTTGGCCCAATCCCACGTGGTTGAAACGGACGGCACGCGGCCGGTGACGAACAATTCACGGCCCGTCTCCAGGTCGCACACTTTCACATTGCCGTTCTTAAGCCCGATGGCGATTCGGCGGAAGTCCGGGGAAAGGGCGGTACGCTGCCCGCCGAATTCGGTGGCGAGTTCGATCAACTCGCGGCCGGTCTCCGCGTCCCACACCCTTGCCCAGCCAACGTCGCGGCTGCCAATACGCCGGCCGTCAGCGGAAAAGGCCAGAGATTCAACCCACTTGTCGTGCTTCCTGAAATCGGTCAAGAGGCGCCCCGTCTCGGTATCCCACACTTTTACGGTGTTATCGCTAGCGCCACTGGCGAGATGCCGGCCATCCGGGGAGAAGGCGAGGCAACGGACCTCCCGTAAGTGCCCCTTGAGCGTGAGCCGGACTCGTCCCGTCTCCGCTTCCCAGATCTTGATGGTGGCGTCGTCAGAGCCGCTGGCGACCCAGCGGCTATCCGGGGAATAAGCGACCGCGATGACTCCTTTGGTATGCTCGCGGAAAGTCAGCAAATCGAGCTGGCAGAGGCGCTGCCAGTAATACCATTCGAACCCGCGATCCGGGTAGGACCCGGTCTCCGCCAAGACTGCGTGAAGTTGTTTGATGTTGCCGCTGTCCCAGTGGCTCTGGGCCAGGAGCATCTGCGACGAGTAAGCGATGCGATCAGCGGTGGCTTTGGCACTGCTGGCGCGGGCCTCGCTTGCGGTGGCTTCCTTTTCCTTGGCCTGCGCGAGCTGGCGCTGCTGCTGGGCGGCGGCCTCCTGGCGCTGGGCCTCGCGCCGCAGGGTGAACGCCCAGATCGTGAGCGCGATGGCGAGGCAGAGGCCGACCGCAAGGCTGCCGGCGAAGCGCTTGAACAGGCGCGCCACCTTGGCCTGCGCTTCGGCGAACTGCTGGGCGCGCTCGAGTTCCCGCTGGCGGGCGGCTTCGCGTTCCTTCTCCTCCCGCTCGGCGTCATCACGACTGCGGTCCAGAAACGCCATCGCCTGATCGAAATGACCGCCGTATTGATCCGCCCAGACGGCGTTGGCGTGCGCGTCGTCGCGCCAGCTCAGGGCAATGCCCAGCTCGGGATCGCGATACAAGCCGGCCTTGCCCTTTTCGTGCAGCGCTGCGCTCTCGGCGAGCCGGTGGAAGATGCCGACCGACGATGCCTCTTCCTCCACCCAGTTGCGCAACCGCACCCAGACGCGCATCAGGCTCTCATGGGAGATGTCGACGACGGTAGGATCGAGCAGGGGCACCTCCGGCGGCGGCATGAGAAAGGTCACGCCCGGTTGGCGGAACACTTCGATGAGCGGCGCGAGTTCGGCGGCTGGCACATCGACGATTTGCGCGAGCCGCCCGAGGGTCTGCGGCCGGCGGATGCCGCGGTTCTCCGATTCGCGCAAGGTGAGGGCCTTGAAGAGCGCCGCGCAGAGCTTCCGGGCGCGATCCGATCCGAGGTTTTCGTAAAGCTCGTCCGCATGGCGCGACAAGGCCTCGCGCATCCGGCCGATGGCGTCGTAGTCCTCGAGATCCAAAGCCCTCGTAGCAGCCGACGTAAGGAGGCTCTGACTTCTTTCGGCGGAGATAGATGGAGCCTCGTCACCTCGGCTGCTACGGCGCCACTGGTCCCAGGTGCGCATGAGCGCGTGCTGGAGGCAGGGCAGTTGATCGGTCTGATCGCCGAGATCGTTGAGCAACCGTTGCAGAAGGCGCGGCGTGATCGTGCCGCCGGCGACGCGGATCGGGCCTTCGATGGATTGCTTGAACTGCTCGCGGGTCATCCGCGGGATGAGGTATTCGCCGCGGTTCACGGCCTCGGCGAGATTCTCGAACTGGGCGCAGTCGCCGATGAAGTCCGAGCGCATGGTGAGCACGACGTAAATCGGCACGTCCGTTTGCGCGGCAGCCTGGAGCAACATGCTGACGAATTCATTGGCCGTGTCCCGCTGCGCCGCGCCGCCCTGGTTGAAGCGGAAGATCTCCTCGAACTGATCGACGACCAGCAGGAAGTTCGTGCCGGCGGGGAGCTGCGCCTGACGAATCGCCTCGATGAGGCCGAGGTGACTGCGCGAAAGCGTGGCGAGCAGGCGGGCCTTGGCGTCTTCTTCCGTCGCGTCGTAGAGATCGGCCGCGAGCAGGGACTCGGCGAGATGGCTCATCGGCGCGGCACCGGGATGCGTGACGGCGACTTCCCAGCCGGTGCCGGCCGCGAGCATCTTGCCGCCGAGCAATTGGGAAAGCAGGCCGCAGCGCACGAGCGAGGACTTGCCGCTGCCCGAGGTGCCGACCACGGCGAGGAAGCGGTGGGTGCCGAGCGTCCGCAGCAGATCCATCGTCTGCTCTTCCCGACCGAAGAAGAGGTGGTCTTCCTCGGGCGTGAACGAACGTAGTCCGGGGAACGGGTTGTCTGCGCGATGGGGGTGGATCATACGGCGGCCCCTTTCAACTCCGTGACGAAGGCTTCCAGTTCGGCGTCGGGTTTGAACTCGATGCCCTGGCGGATCACGCGGGCCTGCAAGGTGCGGAAGCGCTCCTTGCGATGATCCTCCGGCGGCGCGATGTAAACGGCCTGCACCCGGATCGGCCCGGAGCGTCCGCTGCCGGCGGCCTTGAGGAGCTCGCGGAGCTTGATGTCCACCCACGCGCGCGGCGCGGCGCCGAAGAAGACGATCGCCGCGTCGCAGGTCAGCAGATTCTCGCGGTGCAACGCCTCGGCATCCGCATCCGAGCCGTCGAACGCCGGCAGGCAAACGTCGAGTCCCCGGGCGAACAGGTAATCCTCGAGCGGTTCAATGGCGTCTTCATCGCGCGGTTCACAGATGAGATAGACCTTGGGTGGACCGTCAGCGTATTTCACGGCGGCAGGCGCGGCCAGGACGGCTGGCTTCGGTTTGGGGGGTTCCAGCCAGCGGATCAGCTCGCGTTTCAGCAGGCTGAGATCGCCTTCCATGATCTCGGCGTGGTCGTGGAGGGTGGGATCTTCCTGAACCTGCTGGAGAAAGCTCTTTTGCCGGGCGTCGGTCACCTGGGCCACGCCGGGCATCCAGAAGTAACATTTGAAAGGCTTCTGGCGCGCGTGTTGGGCGCTGAGTTTGACCTGGAGGCAGGGCAGTGACTCCGCGGAATCCTCAGGCGTGACCCCGTAGTTGGTACCAAGCAGATGAATGGCCATGGAACATTTGTCGAGGTGCCCGCGCACGACCCGTTCCAGCTCTTTCGCCGACAACGGCAAGGGGGTCTCGGGAAGCACCATGTGTCCGCGCTCGATCAGCTCGCGGCGGATGCGGTCGCGCTCGGTCTGGAGATCGGACGTGGTGGGAGCGAGGTAGATGACCTGGCGATGGCTGGGTGCCTGGGCGGGATCGGCCACGTCGGATTGGAGTTGCTTGAGGATGCGCAACACCTGGCAGACTTCATACGCGAGGTCGTAAAGCCGCTCGTGAAAACGTTGCTGCAACGTCTGGCCGAAGGCTTCGTCAAATTCGCGGATGCGGCCGGTGACCGGGTCCTGTTCGAAGAACTCGAAGGCGAAGAGGCGCGCGAACAGATCCGACACATCGCCGGGAATCTCGCCCGGAGCGACCGGTGTTTTCAGCACCTTGAACACGCGCGGTTTGTTCTCGATCCAAAGGCCGCCGGATTCCTCGGCGTTGGCGCAGAATTCCTGCAGTTCACGCACACAGCCCTCGCTCTTCACAAAGGGCGGCGAGACGATCGAGACCATTGCCTTCACTTTGGACAGGTGGCGTTGCAATTCGACATCGGTGTCGTGCGTGCCGGTGA